>NZ_LXYF01000081.1:0-16734 GCF_002894065.1 Sphingobium sp. SA916 | reverse complement strand
CGGATCAAGCAGTTCCGGGGCATAGCCACTCGATATGATAAGGATGCTGCCAACTATCTGGCGGCGATCAAGCTCATCTGCACACGCCTCTGGTGCAATGCATAATGAGTCTGCGCCCTAATTCTGCTTGGGCAGATCGTCTCATGAGGTCAAGCATTTGTCCCGAAATGCAAAGTCAGCCGGTCGCTCCGCATTAGCTTCAACGGTCGATGCGGTTCGCTGGCAACCGTTTCTGCAAAAGAGGGGTCGCCATGAGTGCTGCCGAAGTGACCAAGAACATCCGGATCAAGCATGCAGACAAGCTCTTCATCGGCGGGGAGTGGGTCGCGCCGTCGACGGGTGCGAAGATCGCCGTCGTCTCCCCCATTACCGAGGAAATGATTTTCTCGTTTGCCGAGGCCCGGGAGGCCGACGTTGATCGCGCCGTCGCGGCGGCGAGGAAGGCGTTCGACGAAGGCCCCTGGCCGCGCCTGAGCCCGGCGGAACGAGCCGGCTATATCCGCAAGTTCAGCGAGGCGATCGCCGCTCGCAACGACGAGCTGGGCCACGCATGGACCAACCAGACCGGCATGGTCCACGCCCTGGCCGGCGCAACCAAGGACTTTGTCTGCCCGATCTGGGATCAGCACGTGGGCCTGGCCGACACCTTCGAATTCGAGAAGGAATATGCGTCGCTTGCCGGCGGCGGCCGCGGCTATATCCTGCGCGAACCGATCGGCGTTGCAGCCGGAATCGTTCCGTGGAACGCGCCGCTGCTGATCAGTTCACTGAAGCTCGCGCCGGCGCTGCTTGCCGGGTGCACCTTCATTCTCAAGGCCTCCCCGGAAACCCCCATCGAAGCCTATATTCTGGCCGAGATCGCCGAGGAAATCGGACTGCCGAAGGGTGTCCTCAACGTCATTGCCGCCGACCGGACCGCGTCAGAGCATCTTGTGCGCCATCGCGGTGTCGACAAGGTATCGTTCACCGGCTCCACGGCGGTTGGTAAGCGGGTGGCGTCGATCGTCAGCGAGCGCATGGGCCGGTACACCATGGAACTCGGCGGAAAGTCGGCTGCGATTATCCTCGATGACATGAGCGTCGAGGAGGCTGTCGCCGGTCTGACCGCGGACATCTGCATAATGAGCGGGCAATACTGCATGGCGTTGTCCCGCGTGATCGTGCCGCGTCGCCGGCACGACGATTTCGCGAGCGAGTTCAAGCGCGTCTTCAGCGCCGCCCGCGTCGGCGATCCCTATGATCCCGAGTCGGATCTGGGTCCGCTCGCGATGTCCAGGCAGCTTGATCGGGTCCTTGGGTATATCGGCAAGGGCAAGGAGGAAGGGGCGACCCTCGTGGCCGGCGGTGGACGACCTGCCGGCCTCGACCGCGGCTTCTTCGTCGAGCCGACGATCTTCGCGAATGTCGATAACGGTATGACGATCGCCCGGGAAGAGATCTTCGGCCCCGTCATTAGTCTGATAGCGGCCGAAGACGAAGGCGATGCGATCCGCATCGCGAACGATTCTCCCTTCGGCCTCAACGGCGCGGTGCTCACGCACGACGACGATCGCGCCTATCAGGTCATGCGGCAAATCCGGGCCGGAAATGTCTCGCAGAACCGGTTCCGGCAGGATCTGACCTTGGGTTTCGGGGGCTACAAGGAATCGGGAGTTGGTCGCGAAGGTGGCGCGGATGGATTGGCCGCATATCTGGAATCGAAGACCGTTCTCCTCAACAACGCGCGTTGATACGCCATAACAGGGGGTTGCCACATGTCGGCTGCGACTGAGGAATGGGATTTTATCGTCGTCGGCGGCGGCTCGGGCGGCTGTGCCGCCACATACGAGCTGGCGCGCTCCGGCGAGCATTCCGTGTTGCTTCTTGAGGCCGGGGGGAGCGATCGCTCGGCGGATATCAAAGTCTTCGCCCGCGTTGGCCATGCCATGCACAACTTCAACTGGGGCTACACGTCGAAACCTGACGCCACCCGCGGTGGACGGACCGAGGAATGGCTCGGCGGCCGCGTTCTCGGGGGGTCGAGCAGTATCAACGGGTGCAATTTCGTCCGCGGCGCTCCCAGCGATTACGATCGCTGGGCGGCGACGGGGAATGCCGGTTGGGGCATTCCCGGCTGGAGCTATGCCGATGTGCTGCCGATTTTCAAGGACATGGAGACCTTCGAAAAGGGCACGGGGATCCGTGGCGCGAAAGGTCCGCAGCACATCAGACGGGTCAAGCGGCCGCACCGGCTCACCAGGGCCTTCTTCGCAGCGGCCAATGCGATCGGCATTCCCTTCAACGACGACTATAATGATGGGGCCCAGGAGGGCGTATCCGCGATGCAGTTGTCGCAGCGTAACGGCCTGCGCTTCAGCGCGGCGGACGCCTTCATCAAACCGTTCAAATCGCTGCGCAACCGCAAGGTGGAACTGAACGCGCACGTCCATCGGATCGAGTTTGAAGGCGATCGGGCCACCGGGGTCCGGTATCGACAGAACGGTGTCGAGAAGTTCGCCAGGGCCCGCAACATCATCCTGAGCGGGGGCACGATGAACACGCCCAAGCTGCTCATGCTGTCGGGCGTCGGCGATCCCGAGGAGTTGAAGCGGCATGGCATCGATGTCGTGGTGGCGTCACCCGAAGTGGGGCGTAACCTGGTCGAACATCCCCTGGCGCGTCTGGTCTACGGCAGCCGCATCACCAGCCACAATCTGACCGGCGGCATACTTCAGAAGCTGGGGATCGCGCTGGAATATGCGCTGCACCGCGAAGGGCCCATTTCGACCGTCTTCGAGGCCGTAGGTTTCTTCAAGACTTCGCCCGAACTTGCCGAGCCCGACATTCAAATCCACTTTTCGCCGCTTGGCTATCTCGACACGGCCGAAGACGCCGTCGCCATGCTCGATCGTCCGGGGCTCACCATCCTGGTCAACAAGAATCATCCGAAAAGCCGTGGACGTATTCGGCTGGCCAGCGCCTCTCCCGACGATCCGCCGGTTATCGAGATCAATCTACTGTCCGATCCCGAAGACCTCGACACGCTGATCGCCGGCGTGCGCCTGATACGAAAACTGATGCAGGGCGAGCCGATGGCCAGCCTCGTCGCCGACGAGATCGTTCCCGGCGCGAACATCGCGACGGAAGAAGACTTGCGCGCCTATCTTCCTGCCAGGACGGAATTGACGCGGCACCCGGCGGGCACGTGCCGGATGGGCGTCGACGAGGGGGCGGTTGTCGGCCCGGACCAGTTGGTCCGGGGCACGAAGAACCTATGGATTGCGGACGCTTCGATCATGCCCGATCTCATCTCGGGCAATACCAACGCCGTCTGCATGATGATTGGCTTGAAGCTGGGCCGCGCCCTCGCCAACGCCAGTCATTAGGCTGGCTCACGGGTTCGGCCGACAAGCCGGAGGCGAAGATTGGACCCCGAGAGGTGCGGAGGAGAACTGCAACGATGGCGGACGCAGCCGTGGGTGAATTTGAAACCGTGACCGCACGCAGGATCGGCGAGCACGTCCTGCTGATAAGTCTGGATCGGCCGGAAGCCGCCAATGCCTTGAACACGCAGATGGGGCGCGACCTGCTCACGCTTTTCTCCGGGTTGAACCTCGACGCGCAGAACCTGCGAAGTGTCGTCATCACCGGCGCCGGCGATCGCCATTTCTGCGCGGGCGGAGACCTCAGGGAACGCGACGGCATGAGCGATCAGGCGTGGCTCGAACAGCATGTGCTGTTCGAACATGCCTTCTACGCGCTGATGGATTGTCCCTTGCCGGTGATCGCCGCGGTGAACGGCGCGGCGATCGGAGGGGGCTGCGAACTCGCCCTGGCCTGCGATTTCATCTTCGCCTCGGAACGCGCCCGGTTCGGCCAGCCTGAGGTGAAACTGGGCATCATTCCGGGGGGCGGCGGCACCCAGACCCTGACTCGCGCCGTGGGAGCGGCACGGGCCAAGGAGCTGATCCTCAGCGGACAGGTCTTCACCCCGCAGGAGGCTTTGGCCTGGGGGATGGTGAACCGCATTTTCCCGCCCGATCAATTGCTGGAACAGGCCCTTGCCACCGCGCGCGCGATCGCAGCCGCCGCGCCGGTCGCGGTTCGCTCCGCGAAGCTCGCCATCACGCGCGGCGCCGAGGTCGATCGACGCACCGGGCTGGCCCTGGAGATAGCGGCCTATAATCAGACCGTAACCACCCAGGACCGCCGGGAAGGGGTTCGCGCAGCCCTTGAAAAGCGGAACCCGGAGTTCGAAGGGCGATGACCGCGTCACCCCGGAAAATCCGCGTCACCGAGGTCGGGATGCGCGACGGGTTCCAGATGGAAAGCCGCATTCTGCCAACCGACACGAAGGTCGCCATCGGCGAAGCGCTGATCGCTTCCGGCATTCGCAACATCGAAGTGACGTCTTTCGTATCGCCGGCCGCGGTGCCGCAACTGGCGGACGCCGCAAATGTCGTCGGACGCCTCAGCGGGAAGGGCGCCGAACTTAGCGCGTTAGTCCCGAATGCCGGAGGTGCGCGGCGAGCCGTGGCGGCGGGCATAGACCGGGTGACGATCTTCGCTTCGGCCAGCGAGACCCACAATATCAAGAACGTGCGCCGTACTGTTGCCGAAAGCCTCGCCGGCTTCGACGAGATCGGCGCCATCGTCGGCGATGCCGGTACTGCCCTTGGCGGCGCGGTCGCGACCTCCTTCGGCTGTCCGTTCGAGGGTGAGGTGCCTGTCGACGCGGTGCTGCGGGTGATCGAGGGCTATCTGGACGTCGGCGCCGACCTGATCTCGCTCGGTGACACGACGGGCATGGCGACCCCGCCGGTGATCGAGCGCGTCGTCCTCGCCATACGGGATCGGTTCCCCGATCTCACCTTGGCCCTGCATTTTCACAACACGCGCGGCCTGGGCCTGGTCAATGTCGTGAAAGGCCTGGAACTCGGTATCGACCGTTTCGATGCATCGGTCGGCGGCCTGGGTGGATGCCCCTTCGCGGCCGGCGCGACGGGGAATATATGCACAGAGGATCTCGTCTACATGCTCGATGAGCTTGGTCTTGAGAGCGGCATCGACCTGCCGGCGCTGATCTCCGTCGCGAAGCGCGTGGAATCCGAGTTCGGCTGGGTGCTTCCAGGGCAAGTGATGAAAGCCGGGCCGCGGCTGCACCTTGCGGAGAGTTGACTTAAGGCGGGAACTATCGGTGCGAGAGGTCGGATGGCCCCTCCCGCACCAATCGGGGCTGCCCGCGGAAAGCGCCTTTGGAGACCTTCAGACCTGGTGGCCTGGGTCGATGGGATGCGACGCCAGCGGGTGGATCCGCACGTTCCGGAAATAGGGAAAAGCCGGCAGGCCCGAGAAGATCGTGTGAAACTCGGTCGCATCCGCAGCCTTCCACAACGTCCAGTTCGCCGGCTGGCCAGGGTCGCGCCAGATCCGCAGCAAAACGCCCTGTTCTTGAAGCGCGTTACCCGCGTCGCGCTCAGCCGCCACGATGGCGTTCTTCGTCTCCTCGTCGGGAAAGGCGAATTCAAGCCGGACAAGAAATTCCATTGCGGTTCCTCAGGATCTTTTTTGGAAGAGGGTGCCTCAAGCCGCTTACGAAACGGCTTGAGGCACAGGTGACGTCAGTAGGAGTAGTAAGCTCTCACACCGAACAGGCGCGGCATCAGATAGTCGCTGAAGTAGCGGTTCACAGCGGTATTGGCCGACTGCCGGATCTTTTTATTTTCAAGATTGGTGACGAAAGCCGTCAGCTTCCAGCGCTCCGAGGGGCTGGTGTAGGTCAGATTGAGATTGGTCTTGGTGTAGGCGGGAACCCTGTCGATCGGATTGTTAAATTCCCGCAGATAGCTCTTCGTCTGGTAATAGAGGGAGGCCATCGGCGTGATGGTTCCGCCGTTCTCGAGCTTGAAGTCGTGAGAATATTCGATCTTCGCATTGAACTCAGGGGCATTGGGAAGGAACTTGCCCTTGAGGCTCGGAATAGTGCCGCCGGTGACGCCATCAAAGGCATTGGTGTAGTCGGTGTAAGTGGCATGCGTATAACTGACGAAGGCGTTCAACCGATCGACCGACGTCGGCTCGTATGTGAGCTCAAGCTCCGTCCCATAGACTCGCGCGCTGCCAGCATTCTGCGAAAACACCGCCGGTGAGCCATCGATGAAGCCGACTTTAGTAACCTGGATATTTTTATAATCCATGTAATAGAAAGCCGATCGCAGGTTTAATGTATTGTCGAGAAGCCGCGTCTTGAGCCCGATTTCATAGTTCGTCAGTTCCTCCGGTGAGACGCTCGTGGGAATGCCCGCCGCGACCTGAGGCTGAATCTGGCCGGACTTAAATCCATTTGTGACAGTCGCATAGGCGAGCGTGCGGGCATTCACGTCCCACTCAAGGCCGCCCTTCCAGCTGATATTTGACCAGGAGTCCCGCAGGTACGGACGGGTGATTGGCCCGCATCCTGGCGTGCTGATGGTCAGCGCCTGGATTTCTTCGATCGTGCGGTAGGGATTTGAAGGCGCCGAACAATTGATCGTATCGAAGGATTTCCCGGAGTTCTGCGATTCACGGCTCCAGCGTAGTCCTCCGATCACCCGCACATTGTCCAGGAGGCGAAAGGTCGCCTGGTCGAATATGCCGACCGCAGTCTGCTGGGCATAGCCGGGAAGATACTGGTCGACGCCGAATATGTAGAAATGGAAGGCGTTGGAATATGGATTGGTTTTCTTGAACTGGCTTGCGCCCAGAATATTGGTGAATCGATCGCTCTCGAAGTTGAGGTTGATTTCATTGGAGAAGGACTCGACCTTATCGACCCAGCGACCGTCGTAGACGTTCACGCTTCCAGCACCCAGAATGGCGAAGTCATAGGTGGATTTCTGGTGCTGATATCCGGCGATATAGGCGGCGGAAAGGGTGTCGCTGATCTGCAGATCCATCCGCGATCGGACGGCGATGCTCTTGAGGTCGATCTTCGGCTGGATGGTGGGGCCGAATATGGGCTGATCGAAGACCGGACGGCCTGTCGCAGGCCTCCCGTCCGGACCGATTTCCATCAACATGTTGGGCGGCGTGCCCTGGTTGATGAAGCGTTCGAGCACGACTTTCCATTTGAAAGCATCGGAAGGTGTCCACAAGACCGATAAGCGGCCTGCGATGACGTCATCGGTGCCGTAGTCACGAGCGATCGTACCCCTGTTGTCGAAGACGCCGTCGCTTCTATGAAGGAAGAATCCGCCTCGGATCGCGAGGGTGTCGCTGACCGGCAGGTTGACCATCGCGTGGGCCTGCACGTCGTTGTAGTTGCCGTAGGACAGGTCGGCCGAGGCGCCGAAGCTGTGCTTGGGATCCGCCGTGATGATGTTGACGCTGCCGCCCGTGGCATTCAGGCCATAGGTCGTTCCTTGCGGCCCGCGCAGAACTTCCATGCGCTCCAGGTCGTACAAGCCGCCAGGCAGCGATTGCGACGTCGCGACATAGACACCGTCGAGATAGGTGGCGACGGCGGGGCTGCCGAACTGGCTGAAATCCTGGTTGGAAATACCGCGAATGGCGATCCCGGTGTAGCCGGCCGGTCCGAGAGTATGGATCTGCACATTCGGCACGGCGGACGTGAGGTCCTGGACTTTGAGCACGCCGGCTGCCTGGAGTTGTTCCTGTCCCAGTGCGGTGACGGCTATCGCGGTCTTGTTGACGGTTAGGCTACGCTTCGACGCGGTTACGACGATGTCGCCAAGCTCCGGCTTGTTGCTGGCAGGTGCTGCGCTGGCCTGCGATGCCGGTTCGACAGCCGTGGTCTGCTGCGTGTCCTCTTGAGCCATTGCGGGTGCCGACAAGGCTACGCAAATGGCAATTGCACTGGAAACTGAAAGTACGCTCATGCGGTCCCCCCACATATTGGTTGCATAGCCCATGGATACTCCTCCTTGATATCTATTGTTGCAGGGCTTATGTCGTCCGGCCCCGTCTGGAATTGAGCCACACTTCCCTTGGGCAACTTTGCGAATTGGGGTGCTCAGTTTGCTGATTGGGGCTTATTTGCAGGTCGATGACGATGTGCCCCTTTCACACCGGTCATGATCTTCGCACGCCGTGAAATTGGCGGGCCCGAACGATCGGGCGCATCATCTTTCATGAGGCTTTGAAGCTCGTTTGCCGGTGCTCAGTCGACCGCACTGCAAGCCAGGCCACGGATCTGCTCGAACCACGGCATGACACCGTCCGCTGCGATCCTCACCCCTGCATCATATGCGGCTTTCGCCCGCGAGCTATCAATTGCCGGGAAGGGTTGGCGCAGACAATCGATCCATTTGGCGGAACGCTGGTCGTCGGTGAGAGGGTCCTCGTGCGAACCCGGCGCCCGATCAATGCGAATTGACACGATCCTTCGATCCTGGAGTTCGAGTTCGACCTCGACCGGCGAGGTGCTGAGGCCGCCTTCCCGAAGCAGTTCCGAGGTTTCGATGACCGAGACGTCATCGATTCGCGCCTGGATGGCCGGGCGCCGTACGGCCGAATCGCTGAAGCTGGCAAGATTGACGCGGCCATCCGCAAGCGCGCTCAAACAGGCGTATGGCGCGCTGAACAATCCCTGCATGCCCGAAGTGGGACGCGGATAGCGCAGCGGAACCGTTCCGCCGGTGGGGTAGCGCAGTACGATGGCGCGGACGTTTTCCAGATCCAGGGAATGACGCTCGCGAAGGGCGAGCGTGCCGGCGAGCATTCGATGGAGCATGTAGCAGCACGGAAAACGCTTTTGCTCGAACCCCGGCCGCTCGATGGCGAACGGCGCGCCAAGGTTCAGCGGAGCCGCCCAGGCATCGACCTCGCCGCCGGAGAAGGCATGGAAAAATCCGCGCGGCGCGAAGGCGTCGGCACTGGCGGTCAATCCGGCCTGCGCCAGATCGACGGCACGCACGGCAGCGCTCGC
Source organism: Sphingobium sp. SA916 (assembly GCF_002894065.1). Classification (NCBI taxonomy): domain Bacteria; kingdom Pseudomonadati; phylum Pseudomonadota; class Alphaproteobacteria; order Sphingomonadales; family Sphingobiaceae; genus Sphingobium; species Sphingobium sp. SA916. The sequence goes on along the minus strand of NZ_LXYF01000081.1, from coordinate 7,829 downwards.
GGCGAAGCCGACATGCAACGATTTCACCGACGACCCGAAGTTGCTCTGCAGCCCGCCGGCCAGGCTGGCGGCGATATTCAGGGCTTCCCTCGTCCTTTCCTGATCGAGCCCGGACAGGCGCGCGAGGGCCGCGGCCGCCCCGATCGTCCCGAGCGTCGCGGTTGCATGAAATCCAAGGGCGTAGTGCACCGGCCCCATGACCTCGCCGATGCGGATCAGGACTTCGGTTCCGATGGCATAGGCGGCAAGGAAGGCCCTGCCACTGATGTCGCGGCCAGCCGACCAGGCGGCAAGCGCCGACACGACCGGCACACTGGGGTGGCAAATGGCCAGCAGGCTGACATCGTCATAGTCGAGGATGTGCGATGCCATGCCGTAGAGGAGCGCGGCGTCGTCGCGGCAAAAGCTGCGATCGCTCCAAAGGCAAGCTGCCGTCGCGTCCGAACTGGCGGCGGCTGGAAGCGAGCCTTCCAGCACGCGAACGTCCGGATGCGCGCTTCCGGCCAGCATCACCCCGATCGTATCGACAAGACAAAGCGCCGCGCTTTGCAGCGCTGCCGGTCCAGGCTCGGCCTGGACCGCGAACCGTGCGACCTCGTCGATCACGATCAGTAAGACCGCGGCATGCCCAGCGCGTGCTGGGCAACCTGCGCGAGCACCAGATTGTTGGAGATCGGCGCCGTCCGGAAGAGCCGCGCCTCCTTCCATTTGCGCTCGACATGATATTCTTCCGCGAAGCCGAAACCGCCGAAGGTCGTCATGCAGGCTTCGGCCGCTTCCCAGGATGACTCGGTGGCAAGGTACTTGGCCATGCTGGTTTCGGTCGCGCAAGATTCGCCCCGGTCGAACAGGTCCGCGGCGCGATTGCGCATCAGTTCGGCCGCCTGCAGATTGATATGGGCTTTTGCGATCGGGAACTGGATGCCCTGGTTGGCGCCGATCGGACGATCGAATACCACGCGGTCGCTGGCATAGCGTGACGCCATGTCGACGAACCATTTGCCGTCTCCCAACGCCTCGCTCGACACCAGAAGCCGCTCGGAATTGAGCGTGTCGACCAGATAGTGGAAGCCCTTGCCCTCTTCGCCGATCCGATCCTCTTCGGTCAGCCGCAGATTCTCGATGAAGACCTCGTTAGTATGATGATTGATCATCGTTGGGATGGGGCGCGCGCGCAGCGCGTCGCCCGCCTTGGCGATGTCGACCAGGAACAGGGTAAGCCCATCGGTCTTGCGCTGGACCTGATCGAGCGGCGTCGTGCGCGCGATGAGCAGGTACATGTGCGACTGGAAATAGCGCGACGTCCAGATCTTCTGGCCGTTCACGACATATCCGCCATCCACCTTCTCGGCGAAGGTCTTCAACTTGAGGGTGTTGGAGCCGGCGTTGGGTTCGGTGACGCCAAAGGCCTGAAGACGCAGGCTTCCGTCGGCGATGCGCGGAAGATAGCGACGCTTCTGCTCTTCGCTGCCATGATTGAGGATTGCCGCCATGGTGTACATCTGCGCATGACAGGCGGCGCCGTTCCCACCGGACCGATTGATTTCTTCAAGGATCACGCAGGCGTCCAGAATGCCGAGGCCCGACCCTCCGAACTCTTCCGGGATCAAGGCGCCGAGCCAGCCCGCCTCGGTCATCGCTTGCAGGAACGCGTCGGGATAGGCCCCGCGGGCGTCGCAGTCCCGCCAATAGTCGTTGCCGAACGAACCGCAGAGCCGGCGGACCGCCTGGCGAATTTCTTCCTGGGTATCGGTATAGGAGAAGTCCATCTGATCACCGCCTCAAATAATGGCGCCCTGCACGCGCAGGGCCTTTAAAGTTTCCTGATCGATCCCGGCCGCTGCCAGGATCGCGTCCGTATCTTCGCCGAGGCGCGGCGGAACCTTGCTGGCGGTCGGGCGGTGCCCGTCGAGCGTGATCGGCAAGCCGACCACCTTGTGGTCCGTAGCCTCGTCGATCGGCAGGGGCTGCAGAATGCCCGCGCTGGTCACTTGCGGATGGCTCGCCACCTGGCTCACGTCGTGCAGTTCGGCGCAAGGCGCCCCGGCGGCGCGCAGACGCTCGATCAACGACGCGACCGTTTCCTCGCGCGTGCGCCGCTCGATGGCGTCGTGCAGGGCCGCCCGATTGATCACGCGGCTCGAATTGGTCCTGAAGCGATCGTCTTCCAGAAGTTCGGCGATGTCCAGGGAACGACAGACATTCTGGAACAAGCGGTCGTTGCCGGCTGAAATGAACAGCGAACCGTCGGCCGCTTCGAACAACTCGTAAGGCGCGGTCATTGCCGTCGCCGAGCCGAGTTTCGCCGGGACCTTGCCGGTCGCGAAGAAGCCGGCGAGCACGATCGTCATCCACGAGACGCCGGTTTCCATGAGGCTGGCGCTCACGCGTCGACCCTTGCCGTCCTGAGAACGCGCGAGGATAGCGGCCATGATGCCCAGCGCCAGCCAGATTCCCGTGCCCATGTCGATGAGCGAGACGCCTACGCGGGCAGTCCGGTCGCCCTCGTGTCCAGTCACGCTCATGATGCCGGTGAACGCCTGAAGCAACGGATCGTATCCGGGCAAGTCCCTGAACGGCCCGGTCTGACCGAATGCGCTGAGCTCACAGAAGATCAAGCGTGGATTGATCTTGGACAGCGCGTCATAGCCGAGCCCCCGCTTCTCGAGGCTGCCGGGCTTCATCGAATGAACTACGACGTCGCACGAGGCGACAAGCGCCCTGATCGCATCCTGTCCGCCAGGCCGATCTATATCGACGCCGATGCTCGACTTTCCCCGGTTGAGCGCAAGGAACGTTGCCGACTGCTTTTCGATTTCCGGGGGCATCCAATGCCGCGTGTCGTCTCCGCCCTTCGGCCGCTCGACCTTTATGACCTCGGCGCCGAAATCTGCCAGGATCTGCGTGCAGAACGGCCCGGCGACGTTCTGTGTCATGTCCAGAACGCGCAGCCCCGCGAGGATTTTCGAACCCTCGCCGCTTTGCCCTGCCGAAATCACGCCGGGCGCCTCCAGGATCCGATCCGATCCAGCAAGGCGGCGCCCGTGCGAATGCCGCGCATCACGTAATCGACCTTGATATTTTCGTTCGGGGCATGATTTGCCTGGTCGCTGTTGGCATAGGGGATCAGGAAGATGGGAAGGCCCAGCCGCTTGGTGAACACATAGTCTGGCAGGCTGCCACCGACACACGGATAAAGCAGAGGCTCGACGCCATGAGCCACGCTGATCGCACTCTGGATCAGCGGAGTGAAAGGGCTGTCCATCGGCGTCTTCGACGGCTCCATGCTCTGCAAGCGGATGAATTCGGCGTGCGGGACGCGCTGCCGGATATGATCCTCGACGAGATCGAGGATTTCCTCTGGTCGCTGCGCTTCGACTAGCCGGATGTCGCACTTTGCAACGGCCTCGTTCGGAAGGACGGTCTTCACGCCTTCTCCGCCGTAACCACCCCGTATTCCGTTGATCGTCAGCGTCGGCCGGAACATCAACCGGTCGAAATAGGGGATGCCTTCCGGCGCGTCGAAGCGGGTCAGCCCCAGTTCCGCCTTGACTTGCTCCTCGTCGATCGGAAGGCGGGCCGCCGCCTCGCGCTCTGTCGCCGAAGGCGGGACGATGCGGTCATGCAGGCCATCGATGGTGATTTCGCCGTCCGGGGTCTTCATGCTCGCGAGCAGGTGAACCATCTCCCACAGAGGGTTGGGAGCGAGATTGCCGTAATTGCCGGAATGCAAGTCGCGGTTGGCGCCGCGAATCCGGATCTCGAAGGTGGCGAGGCCGCGCACCCCGAACTGAACAATCGGTTTGCCGGAGGACGGCATCGATCCGTCTGCGGTGATCACCAGATCGGCCTGCAGCTTATCGCGATGCTCGATCACGAATTGGGGCAGGCTACGGCTGCCGATCTCCTCCTCGCCGTCGAGCATGAAGATGACGTTGCACGGCAGCTCGCCATGTGTCGTGTTCATGGCTTCGATGGCCATCAACTGGGCGAAGTGCTGGCCTTTATTGTCGCCGGCGCCGCGCGCGAAGATGCGTCCATCCCGCAACGACGGTTCGAAAGGGGGCGTCGTCCATGCTTCAAGCGGTTCGGGCGGCTGAACATCATAATGGCCATAGAACATGACGGTGGGCAGGCCTGCCCGCACAGGCGATCGGGCGAGGACCACCGGATTGACGGATGTTTCTACGATTTCGGTGGAGAGGCCAGCCCGCCGGGCCAGTTCGGCCACCTTCTCCGCACCCTCGCGAATACCGATGTTCTGAGCACTGATCGTCGGCTGGCGCAGATACTCCATCAGGCGAGAGACATAGTCGTCATGATTCGCCGCAATGTGGGTGAAGACCTCCTCCAGCCGCGGTTCGCCCAGGCCTGTCATATGCTCGAGCATTCCACCTCACTCCCTTGCCACCGGTTCTACCCGGATTGATGTGCGAAGGGTTGCAGCAGGCGGCGGAGCCGATGAGCCTCCCCTCAAGACAAGGGAGGGTTAAGATCGTACGACATAGGTCACTTGACTTTTTGAGGCACTTCATTGTCTTTATGCGACAGCTCCAGAGAGGGGATCGCATGAAAGAACGGCGCCTGATACGTAGCGCGACATTGGGCGGATATGCCAAAGCCGCTCGAGATGCGGGTCTTGATCCACATGAAATGCTGGCAGAGGTCGGGCTCGATCCGGGTGCGCTGCTGGATACCGACATATTGATCTCGCTCGATGCCTTTCTCACTCTCCTCGTGAATTCCGCGAAACGTTCCGGATTGTCGGACTTCGGAATTCGAGCCGCTCATGCGCGCGGCATTCCCGATCTCGGAATGGTCAGTCTGCTGATGCGGGAAGCAGATGATGTCGAGGCGGCTCTGCGCCTTTATACCTCACATCTGAGGCTGCATGCCGATGGCACGGTCGTCCAGCTAGATACGCGGTTCGATGATCCAATCATCATCGTCGAAATCCAGGGCAACACGAAACAGGAGGCGTTTCAGGCCACCCTTTTTTCGGTGACGGGAATCGTTCAGCAAATCCGCTGGCTGATCGGTGAAACCTATCGGCCCGAACTCGTGTGCTTCGCCTTTGCCGAGCCTCCCGACACGCGCCTGGCGCAGAACGTCTTTCAGTGCGATGTCCGCTACAACCAGATTTTGTCCGGCATCGTGATCGATCGCACGGTGCTGCGTCGCCCTTTGGTCACCTCCGCGCCCTTCCTGCGTAAGCTCGCGCTGAGACAGTTGCAGCCCTTGATGAAGCATGGTCATGACACGTTCGCCATGAAGGTGACTCGCCTGATCAGGCAGGGCTTGGAAGACGGCGAGTTCTCATCCGAACTCATCGCGGCGAACCTGGCCATCGACAGGCGGACGCTCACTCGGCGCCTTCAGCATGAGGGCGCGACATATTCCTCTCTGTTGCAAACGGTGCGTATGCAGATCGCCCAGCAGGGCCTCGAAAATCCCGAGCAGTCGTTGACGGAATTGGCAGTGGCTACGGGTTTCCAAAGCCTCAGCGCCTTTTCTCGCTGGATTCAGGCATCGTTCGGCTGCAGCGCAACCGATTGGCGAGCCAATACCAGACGCAGCATGTCAAGCGCCTGAGGCGGAAGGCGGGCCGTGCCGCTGTCGCGATCCGACAATCTCCTGACCCAAATGGCAAATACGACCTGGAGTTCTCGGACAGAGTGACCCCCTTTCTACAGGGTGAGGTCCGCATGATCGAAAGGCAGCAGCGTGGAACGACGGCAGTCGTGACCATAGCGCGTCCGGCGCAACGCAATGCCCTGACCCCGCAATCGATGGTGGATTTGCGCGATGCGCTGGTCGCCGCTGACAAGGACGAGGGCGCCCGCGTCATCATAATCACCGGGCAAGGGGAGCAGGCATTCTGCGCGGGCGCGGACGTGCGGGCGACCCTGCCGTCAGAACGCAGCTTCATTTCGGCCTATTTCGACCGCGACAGCGACGCCTCCCATCCCCTTTACATCCGCAATATCGCGCTCGATCGCTTGGGCATCAGCAAGCCTGTGATCGCCGCGGTCAATGGTGTTGCGGCAGGTGGAGGAATGGAGATCGCGCTCAATTGCGACCTCTGCATCGCTTCGGAACGGGCTCGCTTCGGACTGACTGAGGTCAAGATTGGCTCGATCCCGGCGGTTGCCGGCATTCAGCGCCTGCTGCGTTCGCTGCCCCGGCCGGCGGCGATGAAACTCCTTCTGACAGGCGATCTGATAGGCGCGGATGAGGCGCTGCGCTTGGGGTTGGTGAGCGAGGTGGTACCACCCGAGGCCTTGATCGACCATGTCCTGGAAATAGCGGACCGGATCGCCGCGAATGCCCCGCTCGCCGTGAAGGTGGCCAAACGGCTTGCCGATAAGGCCTTCGAATTGCCCCTGCGCGAGGCGGCTGCGCTCGAGGAACTCATGTGGGGCCATCTTTATGCGACGGAAGACCGCGTGGAGGGGCGCAAGGCTTTCGCCGAGCGGCGGCCGCCCTCCTTTCGTGGGGTCTGATCATGGAGAACGCCGCGCGCTCCGCTCTCCAGGGTCTTCGCGTCGTCGACTTCTCCCAGATCGGCGCAGGACCCACCTGTTCCATGATCATGGGTGACATGGGCGCCGACGTCATCAAGGTCGAGCCGCCCACGGGCGACCTTGGCCGGCATCTCGGCCCGCCATGGAATTCCGAAGGTGAAAGCTCGATTTTCGTCGCCTTCAACCGCAACAAGCGCAGCATCGGACTCGATCTCAAGCGGCCGGCCATGCTCGAGGTTGCACGGCGCCTTTGTGCGGGCGCGGACGTCGTGCTGGAAAGCTTTCGTCCCGGCGTGATGGCGCAACTCGGACTCGGCGCGAACGAACTCATGGCCAGCAACCACCGCCTGATCTATTGTTCGGTGTCTGCATATGGATCGACCGGGCCAAAGGCGCGTCATGGCGGGGTCGACGGGATCGTCCAGTCCGTTTCGGGTCTCATGAGCCTGATCGGCGAAGAAGGGGAGCCTCCCTCCAAAGTGCAAGCGCCCGTCGTCGACGTCGCGACCGGCTACATGGCCACGATCGCAATATTGGCGCAGCTTCATTTGCGCGAGCGCACGGGGCACGGCGGCTTCCTGGACGTGAGCATGTTCGCGACGGCGGTCGCCTTGCAGCAATCTTCCCTGACCGCCTATCTGTTCGATGGCGAATTGCCGGTCCGTGCCGGTAGCGGCGCACCCTATTCCGCTCCTAACGAGGCCTTCCGAACCTCAGACGGCTGGATCATGGTCGCCGCCTATAGCGGTGGGCGTTGGGAGCGATTGTGCGCCCTTCTGGGATGCGACGAGCTTGCTGCAGATCCGCGCTTCGCAACGTCCAGCGACCGGGTCAGAAATCGGCAAGCGATGCGGGATTGCCTGAATGCGATCTTTGCCAGGCACGGTTCCGATCACTGGCTTGCTCGGCTCGAGGCGGAAGATATCCTGTGCAGCCGGGTATCGACCTATGATGATCTGACGCGCGACCCGCAGTTCGACCATATGGACCTGATCGCCGAAACGGTGCGATCGGACGGTGCGATCCTTCGCATGCCCGGGCAACCCATCAACAGCGTTGCCAGTCAGACGGAAGCCCATCGCGCGCCGCCCCAACGCGACGAGCATGGCGCCGAAATCCTGGCCGAATTAGGTTACCTCCCGGGCGAGATAGAAGGGTTACATCTGTAAGAGGTTGCCGATGCGTGTCTGTCGTCAGAACATTTGGCGCAGATCGCGGCGTAGATTAGCGGAGCGCGGGCCTCGTCCTGGGGTTGATATTAAGCGGCGAGCTTGCGGTGCTGCAAGCGTCGGTGTTCGATGGTCT
>NZ_LXYF01000080.1:0-17774 GCF_002894065.1 Sphingobium sp. SA916 | reverse complement strand
GGGGCCGGTGGCGGCGCTGGCGGTGGTGGCGGGCGTGCCGATGGCGCTGGTCGGCTGGGTGCGGCGGCGGGCGCAGCGGCGCGTGGAGGCGCTGATCGAGGCATTGCCCCATTATATCGACGCGGTGCGGCAGATGCAGGCGGTCGGCAATTCGCTGGCGCAGGCGCTGGACCGGGCGCTGGCCGACGCGCCCGCCGTGGTGCGGAGCTATATCGCGCCGGTCGCAAGGCGGCTGGAGCTGGGCGCGCCGGTGGCCGATGCGATGCAGGTGCTGGCGGAGCGGCTGCGCGTTCCTGAAATATCGATGCTGGCCGCCGCGATCCGCACGAACATGCGCTATGGCGGGTCGATTTCGGCGGTGCTGCTGAACCTGGCCAACATCCTGCGCGAGCGCATCCGCATCAAGCGCGAGCTGAAGGCCGCCATTTCCGAAGCGAAGATCAGCGGCCGGGTGCTGATCGTCATGCCGCTGGTGGCGATGGCCGTGCTGGTGGCGATGAACCCCGATTATATCGGTTTCTTCCTGCGCGATCCGCGCGGGCATCGGCTGGCGGCGATCGCGCTGGTCTTGCAGGGCATGGGCATGCTGGTGATGCGGCGGGTGATGAGGCTGGCCTTCTGATGGGGGCGCTGTTCCTCCTTTGCGCGGCGCTGGGCGTCGCCTGCGCCGCGATGGGCGTGCGGATGCTGCTGGCCGACCGGCGGCTGGAGGCGCGGCTGGGCATGGCGGGCGACCGGCCGGGCTTCCGCCTGCCCGTGGCCTTCGCCGCCAGGGGGCGGGACCGGTCGGAGATTGCCGACAGGCTGATGCTGGCGGGGTTCCAGGATGCGCGGGCGGCGGACCGGTTCGTCTGGGCGCGGATGGCGGCGACGGTCGGCGCGGGGCTGGCGGCGATGCTGGTTTCGCGGATCGGCTGGGGCGGATTCCTTGCCCGGCCCCTGCTGATCGTCATCGCCGCCGGCCTGACCTATGTCGGGGCGAAGCAGGCGATCCATCTGCTCGCGGCGCGGCGGGCGCGGGCGATCATGGCGGAATTTCCCTTCCTGCTGGACCTGATGCTGATGATGCTGGAAAGCGGCATCTCGCTGGACCAGTGCTTCCGCGCCATTGCGCGGGACGAGGCCATTGCGGTGCCGCACCATGCGCGGCTGATCGCGATGCTGGTCGCCGATCTCGACCGGGGCATGCGCTATGAGCAGGCGCTGGACCGCTGGGCGGCGCGGGTGGCGGTGAACGGGGCGAAGGAACTGGCGGCGCTGTTCCGCCAGGCGCTGTTCCAGGGGGTCGAGCTGGCCCCCGCCCTGCGCGAATTCGTGCGGGAGTTCACCCAGCGCCGCGTCGCCAGCGCGCGGGAGGCGATGGGCGGCATCACCGTGCGCATGGTGGTGCTGATGATCCTGTTCTTCATGCCCGCCCTGTTCGTGGTGCTGGGCGGGCCGCCAGTGGTGGCGATCTTCGATACTTTGCGGGGGGTGTCGCAATGAGGCGGTTGATGCTGGCGGCGATGCTGATGGCGGCCGCGCCGGGGGAAGCGGAGGAAGCGCCCGACACGCGAGGGCTGTATCTGCAACTCATCCACCAGGCGCGGGCCGACGGGCGGCCACGGGCGGCGCTGGCCTATCTGGACGATTTCGAGCGGCGCTATCCGGGCGATGCCGAGGCGCGGCTGCTGCGGGTCAACAGCCTGATCGACCTCGGGCAGATCGACGCGGCGGAAGTGGTGGTCCTGCCGCCGGAGACGGCGGGCGGTGGGGTCAGCGCGGTGCGCGGGCATCTGCTGGCGGCGCGGGGGCGGTGGGACGAGGCGGCGGCCTGGTACGAGCGGGCGAGCCGGGCGAGTCCGGCCGATCCGCTGCCGCGCAATGCGCTTGGCTATGCGCTGTTGCGGGCCGGGCGGGTCGGCGCGGCGATAGAGGCGTTGCGCGGGGCGAGCGATCTGGGGCCGCAACTGGCGGTGGTGCGCAACAACCTGCTGCTGGCGCTGATCATCGGCGGGCGGCGCGACGAGGCGGAGGCCGGGTTGCGCCGGGCGGGAGACGGGGCGCTGCGGCAGAAACTGGCGGCGGAAGCGGCGCGGATCGGCAAGGGAGGATGAGATGGTGGTGCTGTTGCTGATGGCGGCTGCGCCCGCGCCGGCGCCGGCGCCGGCGGGCGAAGCGCGGCGGGTGGTGGAGGCGCAGCTGAAGGCCCCGGTGCGCGAGGATGCGGGGCTTTCGGCGGAGGAGGCTGCGGTCATTCGGCAGCGCTATCTGGAGTCCATCGGCCGGCGGGTCGAGCGGGCGGTGGACGGGGCGCGATGATCCGGGCGCTGTGCATCGCGTTTCGTCGGGCATGGCTTCGGCGGCTGGCTGGCGACCGATCCGCCGCCGTCGCGCCGCTGATCGCGGCATTGGGGGCGGTGTTGATCGGGGCGGCGGGGTTCGCGCTGGATGGGGGGCTTTATTATGTGAGCCTGCGCAATCTGCGGGCGGCGACCGATGCGGCTGCGCTGGCCGCCGCGCAGAATCCGGCGCAGGCGGCGGCGCGGGCGCGCGATAGCCTGAGCCGCAACGGATATGATCCGGCCATTCTCCGATCGGTCGAACTGGGCCGCTATTGCGCCGATGCGGGGCTGGGCGCGGCGCAGCGCTTCGACGCGAGCATGGCGCTTTGTCCCGGCAATGGGCGGGTCAACGCCGTGCGCATCCGCACCGGGAAGCCGGCGCGCCAGTTCCTGATGCGCGTGCTGGGTCCGGCCAACCCCCTGCCCGACCTGTCGGCCAGCGCCACGGCGGCGCGCATCGACGAGGCGGGGATCGGCATCAGTTCCGGCGTGCTGACCGTCACCAATGCGCTGGTGAACAGCGTCAACGACCTGCTGAGCGCGCTGCTGGGGATCAAGCTGCGCCTCTCCACCGCCGATGTCGAGGCGTTGATGGCGAGCCATGTCGATGCCGGCCTGTTCTTCGACGCGCTGGCGCAGCGGGTCGGGGAGAGCGGCAGCTATGGCGCGCTCACCGCGCGCACGGTGGCGCTTCGCGACCTGCTCGCCGCCGCCGCCAGCGCGGCCGACAACAGCGCGACCGCCGCGACCCTGAACCTGCTGGCCGGGCAGGTCGGCAATGGATATGCCGTGCCGCTCAACGGCCTGTTCGGCCTGGGCGTGTGGAAGAACATGCCGGTCGGCGGGGCGGACGAGAAACCGGCCCTGCGCGCCGGGATCAATGCCTATCAGCTCTTTTCCTACGCGGTGCAGGCGGGCAATGGCGCGGTGGACCTGTCGGACGCGGTCGGCACCGTGGCGCCGGGCAGCAGCGTCCTGCTGGCGGCGATGGCGACCGGGCCGATGGACCGGCCCCGCTTCTCCTTCGGTCCGGCGGGGGAGACCGGCGTTTCCACGTCCGCCTTGCGGCTGCAACTGGATGTCGGGATCAGGAATGTCAGCCTGCTGGGCGTTCCGCTGATCGTCGTCAACCTGCCGGTCACGATCGACATTGCGGCGGCGCAGGGGCAGGTCAGCGCCATCGATTGCCCCGACACGGCGGAACAGGCGCGCGACACGCGGGTGACGGTGCAGGCCGGCAGCGGCCTCGTCAACGCCTATATCGGCGCCTTGCCCGCCGGCGCCATGACGCGGCCGATGCCGCCCCTGTCCGCCGCCGACGTGCGTCCGGTCCAGATCGTCAATGTGCTGGGCGTCGTCGCGGTGGACAGCCGCGCGGTGGCGCAGCCGGTCATGGGCGCGAGCGGCGCCGTCGTCTTCGGCCCCGGCGGGCAGGGCCGCATAGGCCGTCCCGGATCGCCCGGCACGCCCGCCAGCATCGGCAACGGGGCGCAGGTCGGGCCGCTGCTGACATCGCTGGTGGGCAGCCTTGGCGGACAGGACGGGTTGCAGGTGACGTTGCTGGGATCATGCCTGCCGATCGTCTGCGACGCGACCCGGGCGCTCGCCCGGTCCCAATTGTCGAGCGCGGTGGTCAATCCGGTCGCCGGGCTGGTCGGCACCACCATCGATCCGCTGGTCACCAATCTGCTCGCCGCGCTGGGCGTCCAGCTTGGCCATGCGACGCTCTGGGCGACGGGCGCGCGCTGCGGGGTGCCGGTGCTGGTGTGAGTTTTCATGGCGGCGCGCGGTTCCCCCTCGCCATGCGCCGCCGGTCCTTTGCGGAGGGGATTGGAGGACAAGCATGAACAAGTTTCTGGGTTCGCTGATCGCGAAGCTGGCGCGGGATGAGAAAGGCCTGACGGCGGTGGAATATGCCGTGCTGGGCGCGGTGGTGGTCGCCGCCATCGTCGCGGTCGGCGCCAATTTCCGCACGCAGCTGGGCGCCGCCTTCACGACGATGTTCAACAGCGTCAATCCGGGCTGATCGGGATGCGCGCGGCGCGGCGGCTGCGGACATGCGAGCGGGGGCTGGCGGCGCTGGAATTCGCGCTGCTGGCGCCTGCGCTGCTGATGCTGGTCTTCGCGGTCGTGCTCTATTCCTTCTACTTCGCCGCGCTGATGGGCGTGCGCCATGCCGCGGTGGAGGGCGCCCGCGCCGCCGTGGCGGGGCTTTCCACGGCGGAACGCACGGCGCTGGCGCAGGGCCGGGCGCAGGCGGTGATCGGCGGCTATGGCACGCTGCTGGCGGCGGGGGGCGGGCCCGTCATCACGGCAGGGCCCGATGCGACCGGCACGTTCCGGGTGCGGGTCAGCTATGACATGAGCGGCAGTCCGATGATGCGTTATGCGGCCTTCATACCCATGCCCTCCCCCACGGTGAGCGCCAGCATCGTCGTCACCAACGGGAGCTATTGAAGGGAACGCCCCTTAAACCTGTGTTAGCGGCCTTCCGCTTTGGCCCGCCGTCCAGGAACCGGGGGCGCGGTGCGGCGCTTGCATGGGAGTCACGCCCATGAGCAGAGGAGCATCCCATGTCCGTCATCGACAGGATCGTCGCAGCCGTCACGCCGCCGGAATCGGAAGAGGACCGCGCCCGCGCGCGGGAGAAGGCGCGGGCGGCGGCCATGGCGGGGGACTGGCTCGACCAGATCCTCCAGCACCACCAGCAGATCGAAATGGCCTTCAGCGAGGCGGAGGCGGCGATGGACGCATCCAGCCGGACGCGCGCCCAGAGGAAGCTCGCCGCGCTTCTGACCGCCCATTCCAGCGCGGAGGAGGCGGTCATCTACCCGCAGCTTTCCCACGGTCACAAGACGCATATGGCGATGGCCTATGAGGAGCAGCAGGCCGCCAAGGTCCAGCTTGCGCTGCTGGAAGCGCTCGATCCGCTGAGCGAGGATTGGAGCGAAAAGCTGGAGCATATCAGGGGCGCGGTCGCCCATCATGTCTATGAGGAGGAAAATGACCGCTTCCTTCATCTGAAGGAGGAAATTCCCCCGGCGGATCAGGAACGGATGACCGCGCGCTATCGGGAGGAGATGGCGCGTTACGACAGCGGGCTTTAGAGCCAATCGACATTCAGCCCTGACGGCCTGCAAATGACGCTTTTCCGTGCTTCCGGTGCCCACCTACTTTGAGTAGGCTGCGCGCCGGGTCACGGAAAACCGCCATTTTACCTTCGGTGGCCTTCGGCTCGGCTCGTCATCATCTGAATGTCGATCGGCTCTAGGGCGTTTTCCAGGCCGACAGGATCATCGGCCGACTTGGAGAGGGCGGTAGAAAAAAGACCTGAAGCGGCCGATCCGATATAATCGGCTCGGCCGCTTCAGGGTCGGTCCTGTCCAGCCTGTGGCGGGTCAGCCCGCCGAAGGGCGGGGCTGCGCGGCGGCGGCGAGGTGGGCGGGCACGGTGCGGATGGCGGGGGCCCTGGTCATCCGGCGGTAGGTCGCCAGCGCCTGTCCCACCACCTGGTCCATGTTGTAATAGCGGTAGGTGGCGAGCCGCCCGACGAAGGTGACGTCGGTCTGCACCATCGCCAGCGCTTCATAGCGTTTGAAGAGCTGCTGGTTTTCCGGCCGGGGGATGGGGTAATAGGGGTCGCCGTCCGCAGCGGGGAATTCATAGGTGATGCTGGTCCCCGGCACCTGCTGCCCGGTCAGATGCTTATATTCGGTGATCCGCGTGTGCGGCACGTCGGGGGACGGATAGTTCACCACCGCCACCGGCTGGAACCGGTCGACGTCCAGGCTGACATGCTGGAACCGGAGCGAGCGGTAAGGCAGCTTGCCATGGCGATAGCCGAAATATTCGTCGATCGGGCCGGTGAACACCAGATGATCGTGCGGATAGGCGTCGCGCGCCTCGCAATAGTCGACGCCCAGCAATATGTCGATATTGGGATGGTCCAGCATCCGTTCGAACATGCGCGTATAGCCTTCGAGCGGCATCGCCTGGAACCTGTCGGTGAAGTAGCGATCGTCCTTATTGGTGCGCGTCGGCACGCGCGAAGTCACCGCCTTGTCCAGTTCCGACGGGTCGAGACCCCATTGCTTGCGCGTATAGCCCTGGAAGAACTTCTGGTAGAGTTCCCGGCCCACGGCGGAGATCACCACATCCTCCGACGTGCGGACGACCGACACCGGCTCCGCCTGCGCGGCGAGGAAGGCGGCGGCCTCCTCCTCCGTCCCCAGGTCCAGGCCGTAGAGCATGTTGAGCGTGGTCCGGTTGATCGGCATCGGCACCAGCAGGTCGTCCACCGCCGCCAGCACGCGATGTTCATAGGGCCGCCATTGGGTGAAGCGGGAGAGATAGTCGAATATCTCCTGCGAATTGGTGTGGAAGATGTGCGGCCCGTAGCGGTGGATGAGGACCCCGGCATCGTCCAGCTCGTCATAGGCATTGCCGCCGACATGCGGCCGGCGGTCGACCAGCAGCACCTTCCTGCCGCCGTCCGCGGCCAGCCGTTCGGCCATGACGGCGCCCGCGAAGCCCGCGCCGACGACCATCACGTCATAACGCCGCGGCGGGCCGTCCTTCCAGCTGGTGGGCGACACAATGGGATGGGCATGGGCGCCGCGCGAGATCGCTTCCCTGATGAGGCGGCTCATCTGCTGGAAACTCTTGTCCCAGGACATGCCGGCCAGCACCTTGTCCGCCTCCGCCAGCCAGTCGCCGCCCGAGCGGGACAGGGCCAGCGCCGCGTCGCAGGCGCGGATGAAGGCTTCGCCGCGCTCCGCGATGCGCACCGCGCCGATCCCACCATAATGGCGGATGACGTCGGCGATCGGCGTCGACACGACCGGCTTTCCCGCCGCCAGATATTCGGGCGTCTTGGTCGGGCTGATGAAGCGGGTCGCGTCGTTGATGGCGAAGGGCATCAGGGCCACGTCCCAGCCCGCGACGCAGCCGGGCAGATCGTCATAGGAGCGGCCGCCCAGGAAATGGAGATTGGGCCGTCGCGGCAGGTCCGCCTCGCCGATCTTCACGACCGGGCCGACAATTTCCAGATCCCAGCCGGGGCGCGCATCGGCCAGCGCCGCCAGCAGTTCGACATCCATCCTTTCATCGACGACGCCGTAGAAGCCGAGGCGCGGGCGGGCGTCCTGCGCAGGTTGCGTTCGGGCGGAGCGGGCCTGGGCGAAATGCGCCGCGTCGACGCTGGAGGGAAAGGGATAGACATGGCCGTGCCTGTCCTTCTTCGCTTCATAGAGGCTGTAGCCGCCGGTGAACACCAGGTCGGCCTGGGAGAGCAGGCGCTGTTCCAGCGGCAGCAGTTCGGGCGGCGCGCCCCTGAAATTGGCCAGCTCGTCCATGCAGTCGTAGACGATGCAGTCGGCCATGACATGCTCCGAAAAGGGCAGCATCATGGGGGTGTAGTACCAGCGGACGAACGGGCCGGATTCGCCCGCCAGGAACAGGTCGAGCAGGCCCTTCAAATTCTCCCCATCCTGTTCGCGCGCGCCGTCGGCGGGCAGTTGCGGCGTGATGACGGTGACGCCGCTGGCGGCGCAGACGTCGATATGCAGGTCGGGCTCCGCCAGCTTTTCGACAAGGCAGGGTTCTTCCCAGAAGAGGACGCGGGACTGGGCGGCGAAGCGACTCATCAGGTGCTGGGGACGTTGAAAGACGAATTTCCACCGCAAATGACTGAAGCAGAGGATGGTATGCGTGCCGTTCGACGGAATTGATCCAGATTCATGCCAAGGGGAAGACTGGGGCTGGACCATTATATGCAACCTTTCTGCGGGATGAACATTGGTCAAACCGCGGCGGAGAACGATCCGTTCCTTCTTCTCCACTGATCCAGGTTGCTGGCATGTCGCAATTATCCTGCTTTCACTTGATCGAAGTTCAACGAGCCAAATAATCGCGCCCATCATTGCAACGGAGACCGGAATGACCATGCAGCCGCAGCTATGGGGTGGTCTGGAATGCACCGTGAACCGCGTCCACGACAGTTACCGCGACCAGATCCGCGCGACAGGGCATCAGGATCGGGCGGACGACCTGGACCGGCTGGCGACGCTGGGCATCCGGGCGATCCGCTATCCCGTCCTGTGGGAGAGGGTCAGCCCGCGCGATCCGGACGAGCGCGACTGGCAATGGACCGACGAACGGTTGAAGCGGCTGCGCGACCTTGACATCCGCGTCATCGCCGGGCTGGTCCATCATGGCAGCGGCCCGGCCCATACCGGCCTGCTGGACGAGGGGTTCGCCGCCGGGCTGGCGCGTCATGCCGGGGCGGCGGCGGAGCGCTATCCGTGGATCGCCGACTGGACGCCGGTCAACGAGCCGCTGACCACCGCCCGCTTTTCCGCCCTGTACGGCCATTGGTATCCGCATCACCGGTCCGAACCATCCTTCTGGCTGGCGCTGTTGAACCAGACCGACGCCATTCGCCTGTCGATGCGGGCCATCCGCCGCGTCAGTCCCGGCGCGCGGCTGATCCAGACCGACGATCTGGGCCGCACCTATGCCACCGCCTCCCTTCGGGAACAGGCGGGGTTCGACAATCTGCGCCGCTGGGCGAGCTGGGACCTGCTCTGCGGCATGATGACGCGCGAGCATCCGCTGTGGGAGCGCCTTTCGGGCTTCGGATTCGCGGACCGGCTGCGCGCCATTGCCGACGATCCCTGTCCGCCCGACGTCATCGGCATCAACCATTATCTGACGAGCGACCGCTTCCTCGACCATCGGCTTCACCGCTATCCCGGGCATAGCCATGGCGGCAGCGACACGCAGCTTTATGCCGATGTGGAAGCCATCCGCGTGCTGGAGCCGCCGCCCCAGGGGCTGGAGGGTGCGCTGCGCGAGGCATGGGCGCGCTATGGGCGGCCGCTGGCCGTCACCGAGGTCCATAATGGCTGCACGCGGGAGGAGCAGTTGCGCTGGATCGCGCAGGCCTGGGACGTCGCCGGCCGATTGTGCGCCGAGGGGATAAAGGTCGAGGCGGTCACCCTCTGGTCGCTGCTGGGCAGTTCGGGGTGGAACAGCCTGCTGACGCAGCCGGGTCATTATGAGCCGGGGCTGTGGGACGTCAGCAGCGGAACGCCGCGCGCCACGGCGCTGCTGCCTCTGGCGCGGGCGCTGGCGCGCGGGGGCGAGCGCCCGATGCTGGCGGAGGGCGCCGGCTGGTGGCAGCGCCCCGTGCGGATCGCCCATCCCGGCGTGGCGCGCCCCGCATCGATGAAGGCGCATCTGGCCGGGCGTTTGCATCCCTCTCCGGCCCGTCTCTCTCCGGCACGGCCGCTGCTGATATGCGGCGCGACGGGGGCGCTGGGGCGGGCGATGGCGCGCGCCTGCGCGTTGCGGAACATTCCCTTCGTCCTCACGTCGCGGGGGGAACTGGACCTGTCGGCGCCGGGGACGATCGCCGCCGCGCTCGACCGCATCGCGCCCTGGGGCGTCGTCAACGCCGCCGGCTGGGTCCGGGTGGACGAGGCCGAAACGGCACGCGACGCCTGCCTGACCGCCAATGCGCGGGGGGCCGTGGCGCTGGCGAAGGCATGCGGGGATCGCGGCATCGCGTCGCTTTCCTTCTCCAGCGATCTCGTCTTCGATGGGGAGAAGGGCGCGCCCTATGTGGAGGATGACGCGGCCGCACCGCGCAATTGCTATGGCCTCAGCAAGGCGGAGATGGAGGAAGGGATCGCCGCGCTTGGGGTGCCCAATCGCCACCTGATCATCCGCACCGCCGCCTTCTTCTCGCCCCATGACGATCATAATTTCGCGGTCGCCGTGGTGCGGGCGCTGAGCCGGGGGGAGACCATATTGGCGGCGGAGGACCTGATCGTGACGCCCACCTATGTGCCGCATCTGGTCGCGACGTCGCTGGACCTGCTGATCGACGGCGAGGTCGGGCCGTGGCACCTGACCAATGGCGAGGCGCTGTCCTGGGCCGATTTCGCCCGCCGGATCGCGATGCGCTGCGGCGGCGACCCCTCGCGCATCCGGGGCGTTCCCCACCGGACGCTCGGCTGGGTGGCGGAGCGGCCCGCCAATACGGCGCTGGCGAGCCGTCGAGGGGCGCCGCTGCATTCGCTCGCCACGGCGATCGATCATTTCGCGGCGCATCTGCCGGGGGAGATGGTCCGGGAAGCGGCGTGAGACCGCATCCCGTCCCATGCGGTTGGTCGTTTCGGACCTGTATTATTTCGATTTCATAATCAAAGGGCGCGTTTCCATACTATAACGATCATGTAACGAAGACGGGTTGGGACAATCTTCGAAAAGATCGAAATTTCCTCTTACTCAGATCATATTAATCTTCTTGTCCTATAGATGACCGATGTTAATGGCCGCCTTCAGGGTGACAGTAGAAGCGGGTCTTGAGCGGGTATATGGGCAATCGTTGGACGCCGGAAGCGGCGCATCGCTGGTTCGAACGGCAACCGTGGCTGGTGGGGTGCAATTTCACGCCCTCCAACGCCATCAACCAACTGGAAATGTGGCAGGCGGGCAGCTTCGACCTTGCCACCATCGACCGCGAGCTGGAGCTGGCGGCTTCGGTGGGGATGAACAGCGTCAGGGTCTATCTGCACGACCTGTTGTGGCTGGACGACGCGGCGGCCTTTCTGGACCGCATCGACGCCTTCCTTACGGTGGCGGATCGGCATGGCATCCGCGTCATGCTGGTGCTGTTCGATTCCTGCTGGCATCCCGAACCGGCGCTGGGGCCCCAGCCCCCGCCGCGCGAGGGGGTTCACAACAGCGGCTGGGTCCAGTCGCCGGGCGTCGCCGTGCTCCGGAATCCGGCCGAGCATGCGCGGCTGGAGGATTATGTGCGGGGCGTGGTCGGCCGCTTCGGGCAGGATGAGCGCGTGCTGGCCTGGGACATCTGGAACGAGCCCGACAATGGGCCGGAGGTCGCGCTGTGCGATCCCGCGGCGCTCAGGGCGAAGGCAGACCTGGTCGTGCCGCTGCTGGTCGCGGCGTTCGGCTGGGCGCGGGAAATGCAGCCGATGCAGCCGCTGACCAGCGGCATCTGGCTGGGCGACTGGTCGGCGCCCGACCTGCTCAGTCCGATCCAGCAGGCGCAGACATCGCATTCCGACGTCATCTCCTTCCACAATTACGGCATTGCGGAGGATTTTGCGCAGCGCGTCAAATGGCTGAAGACCATGGGCCGCCCGCTGCTCTGCACCGAATATATGGCGCGGCCGGCGGGCAGCACCTTCCAGGCGATCCTGCCGATCGCGAAGGAGGAGCAGGTCGGCACCTTCTGCTGGGGCCTGGTGAAGGGGAAGACGCAGACCCATCTGCCGTGGGACAAGTGGGAAAACCCCAATCTGGAGGGGCTGAAGGAAAAATGGTTCCACGATATTTTCGATGCGGACGGCACGCCGCATGACGAAAGCGAGGTGGCCTTCCTGCGGCTCATCAACCGGCTGGACGAAGTGACCGCCTGAAGGAGGCTCTCTTCCTGCGGGCGACGGCTCGGGAGAGGCGGCATCGAGAGACGAGAGCGTTTTCCGGGCAGGCAGAATCATCTGCTGGCCCGGAAAACGCGGTAGAACAAAGGCCGGGGGCGGCCGATGATTCTGGCTGCTCTATATGGGGTTGCGATCCACCTTGCGGAGCGCGTCCAGAATCTCGTCAATGGGGATCGGCCGATCGTGCCGCGGCGGGCGCCTGACGGCGGGATTGCCCTCCACGGCATTGGCGTCCGAAGCCCAGGATGCGAGGATCGCGCGCTTCACTTCAGGTTCCAACTGGGGATGATGGGCCACTTCGAAGGGGCCTTGAAAATGGGAGAGGGACATGGGCTTGCCTCCTTTCTTCCAATCCTCTCTTCCTTCCGGCGGCGACCGCCACGCGCCAAATTAGGGACAGGGCGGAGGCTGTTCAAGATGGTTTTGCGGGGCGGGGCTTCGCTAATGATGATCGTGCTTCCATCCTGCCGAGGCAGCTCCGCACCTCCCGGATTGACTGGCCCGCCGCCGCATCCTACCCACAGCGGATCGGCGTTGCCCGACCCTGGGGCGTCGGGGCGGCGAGAGAAACAAAGCCAGACCGCGCACCGGATCACCGGCCGCATTCCGATCATCAGAGTGCAGGAAGGTGCAGGCAGGACAGCCATGGCGGACGGACGGACCATGAACGGGGTGGATCGGCGCGGCCTTATCGCCGCCATGGCGGGGGCGATGTTGCCGGTGCCCGGCTGGGCGCGGGCCGGTGACGGCCACGCCGCCCTGCCCTTCGGCAATGGCGAGCGGCCCTTGGTCCGCTATCCGCAGAAGCGGGCGCTCATCGGCCTTACCGCGCGGCCGCCGCAACTGGAGACGCCGTTGGCGCTGTTCGACGGGCCGATCACGCCCAATGATGCCTTCTTCGTGCGCTACCATCTTTCGGATTTGCCGCTCGACATCGATGCGCGGCGGTTCCGGCTGGCGCTGGGCGGTCATGTCGAGCGGCCGCTGTCCCTTTCGCTCGCGGAATTGAAGCGCGACTTTCCCGTGCAGGAGATCGTCGCGGTCAACCAATGTTCCGGCAATGGGCGCGGCTTTTTCGAACCGCGTGTCGGGGGCGGGCAGCTGGGCAATGGCGCGATGGGCAATGCCCGCTGGCGCGGCGTTCCGCTTCGCGCGCTGCTGGACCGCGCGGGGGTGCGCGCGGGGGCGCGGCAGGTTGCGTTCAACGGGCTCGACAATCCGCAGGCCAACGGCATCCCGGACTTCATCAAGGCGCTGGACGTCGACCATGCCCGCGATGGCGAGGTGATGGTGGCCTGGGCGATGAACGGCGCGGACCTGCCCTTTCTCAACGGCTATCCGTTGCGTCTGGTCGTGCCGGGCCATTACGGCACCTATTGGATCAAGCATCTGCATGAGATCAACGTCGTGGACGCGGCCTATGACGGCTATTGGATGAAGACCGCCTATCGCATTCCCGACAATGATTGCGCCTGCGTCGCGCCCGGCGGCAAGCCGGACAGGACGCGGCCCATTGGCCGGCTCAACATCCGGTCCTTCCTCACCAGCCATATGTCCGGGGCGCAGGTGGCGGCGGGCAAGCCGGTGGCGCTGTCCGGCATCGCGTTCGACGGCGGATCGGGAATCGCGCGGGTCGACATCTCCGCCGACGGGGGCGCAAGCTGGCGGCAGGCCGAACTGGGCGAGGATCTGGGCCGCTACAGCTTCCGGTCATGGCGGTCGGCGCAGAGGCTGGCGCCCGGCCGCCATCGCATGCTCGTCCGCGCGACGGGCCGGTCGGGAGAGGTCCAGCCGTTCGATCCGCTCTGGCAGCCCGCCGGCTATATGCGCAATGTCGTCGAAGCCGTGGAGGTCGTCGCCCTGTGAAAGCGCTGCTGCCCATCGCCCTTCTCGCCGCGAGCGGCGCGGCTGCCGCGGGCTATCGCCTGCCCGACGAACGACCCATTGTCCTGCCGCCCGGCGACGGCGCGGAACTGACGGCGGCGACCTGTTCCGCCTGCCATTCGCTGGATTATGTCACCACTCAGCCACGCGGCAAGGGGGCGCAATTCTGGCAGGATAGCGTCGGCAAGATGATCAAGGTCTATGGCGCGCCGATCGAGCCTGCCGATGCCGAGCGGATCGCCGCCTATCTGGCCGCCACTTACGGCCGGAAGGAGGCCGCCGGGCCTTCATAGAGCGCCGGCATCAATGGTCGCGGGCTTTTTGCGTATACGCAAAGTCGCCTGTTGAGGCTCCGGAAACGATCGCGATCCTATTGCATGACGGGCGCGGCGCGGGCCGCGACGATGGTTTCGCGCAGCCGCGCCAGCAGTTCGTCCAGATCGGCATCCTCCGATATGCTGAGGTCGATGGTCAGGCCGCCGCTTCGACCGGGCCGGGGGCGGCCGATGCGCGCGCCGCCCGCGACGATCGCCATGTCGCGCGCTTCCTCCAAAGGCTGCGGCGTGGCGGCATCGCGCAGCCGGGCCAGCACCGTCGCGGGGGAAAGCATGCGGCCGCCATCCCGCGCGAGCGCCTGTTGCTGTTCCCCGATGGACTGCGCTTCGGCAATCATGCGCGCCCGCTGGTCCGGACGGCGCAGCAGCGGGGTCAGGATTTCGGAATAGCGCACGCGCAATTCATCGGGAGTGGCGAAGGCGTTCACCACCTCCTCCGGCAATTGCGCCAAGGCGAGCAGGCGGCTTAGCTGGCTGTTGGAAAGGGTGAGCGCTTCGGCCATGCGCGATTGCACTCCGCCGTAGAAGCGTTCGACCGCATGCTGATAGCTGCGCGCCCGGTCCAGTTCGCTGATGTCCGCCCGCTCGCGATTTTCGATGTCGGCAAGGCGGAAGGCTTCCTCGTCCGACAGGTCGACGACCAGGGCCGCCAGCCGCATTTCCGGCCGCCCATTATGGTTGAGCCAGTCCACCGCGAAACGGCGGCGGCTGCCGACCAGAAGCTGATAGGGCCGGTCCGAACCCGGCGGATTGAGGCGCACGAGGACGGGGATGCGGTTGCCGCCTTCGCTGGCGATGGAATCGATCAGCGACCGGCAGCCGTCCGCCGTCAGTCCCGGCTGGTCGCGCGGATTGCCGTCCCAGACCGAACATTCGTCCGGCTGGATCGAAATCGTGCCGCGCGATCCCGGCCCCTTGTCCGCGAAAGGCGCGAGCCGCTGGTCGAGGCGGCTGAGCGCCTGCTGATCGGGCGGGCCCCTGCCGGCGGGTTCGTGGGAAAGGGTCGCCAATATGTCGCGGATGAAGCGGGCCATGGATCACTTCCTTTGCGTGAGCAGGCCCACGCAATAGCGGGATATGCACGATTGTGGCGCGGAATCCGGTTCGTTTCGGAGCAATCCCTTTTGCCTAGAAACGCCGTCCGACCGTCAGCGCCGCCGCGTGGACATGGCGGTCGGAACCGAACTCGCCCGCATAGCCCAGGCGGAACGTGGTGCGGTTGTTCCAGGTCGCGCTGATCCCGGCATTCACCAGGCCCGCGTCACGCGCCAGCCGGGTGGGACGCAGCGTGAAGATGGGCAAGTCGCGGGTGGCGAAGCGGGCCTCTATTCGGCTGTCGGGGCGGCTGCGCAGTTCGCGCTGCCATTGCGCCTCGACCGAGGGGCGAAGGGTCCAGCCGCCTTGCGTCGCATTGGCGGAGATGCGCGCGCCCAACGCGCCGCGAAGCGATCTGGTGCGGAAGGCGGCGACCTCCAGCGCGGCGGGTCCGCCATTTTCGACGAAGCCGCTGACATCGGCATAGCGATGGTGCAGGCCGGCGAAGGGCTGTATCCGGACCGGGCCTGCGCGCAGCATCGCGCCCGCCTCGCCCGATGCGGCCCAGCCGTCGCCGTCCACGGGCGCCACCAGCCGCCCGGTAAAGCCCGCCCAGCCGATTTGGCGCCGCAGCTTATATTCGGAGAGCGTATAGGCCGCCGTCGCGTCGACATAGAAGCGGCCGTCGCTATAGCTGGCATAGGAACCGATCTGGCTGTTGAACTGGCTGATGCGGGGGCGCCGCGCCGGGTCGAGCCGCGCATCGATGCCGTCGATGCCCAGGGTCGCGCCGACGATGAGGCCGGGCACGGGCTTCACATCGACGGCGAAGCGCAGCGACCGGCTGTCGGATTCCGCTTCGGGGCGGTCGACGCGCGCCTTATAGCTCGCCCGCTTTATCCCTCCGCTCAGCATCATGGTGATGGTGCGGTCGCCGCTGGCCGGAACATCGGCCGGCGCATCGATGGCGATGCTGCGCCGTTCGGCCAGCCAGGAGCGGATTTCCCGGTCGGCGGCGTCCATCGACTGGATCGACAGGCGGGGCAGCAGCGAATAGCTGCGCGGCGAGAGCTGGCCCAGCGCATCGGCACGCGCCGCGGCCGTCGGCAGGGCGTCGATCGATGCGAGCATGGCCGCGCGGTCGCCGCCGGGTGCGTGCGTCGCCGCGTCCAGCATCGTTCCCACCGCGGTTTCGCCCGGCGTTACGGCATAGGGCGCGTAGGGACCGGCCATGGCGGGCTGGGCATTGAGCAGCAGCAGGGCCGCAGCGCCATCGATCAGGCGGCGGATGAAGAAAAGGCGGTTCGGCAAGATGATATTCCCCTTTGGCGAAGATTTTTGCGTGAACGCAAAGCGTGCCGGCCTGCGTTCGGAATCGGTTTGAGGAGGCAGTGCGCCCACTGCCTCCTCGCCCCCGCCCTTCCCCCGGGGGCTATGGGGGAGAGCATCGTCGGCGTGCGGCCCGCCATGCATGAGGACCATGGCGGGCCGCGCCGCCGCGTCAGTTGCCGCCCCCGAGCAGCCCGCCGAGCAGGCCGGTCACGGGCGCCGTGGCGGAACCCGATCCGGTCGCCGGGGCCAGCGCGCCGTTCAGCAGGCCGGTGACGGGGGCCAGGGCATTGCCGCCGGTCCCCTCCCCTGCTCCCAGCAGGCCGCCGGCCAGGCCGGTCACGGGCGCGAGCGGGGAACCGCTTTCTCCTCCGGGCAGCGCCGGGGCCAGGCTGTTGACGGTGTCGAGCAGGGGCGCGGCGACGCTGTCGACCGTGCTGGTGGCGGCCGCGACCACGGGGGCGACGGCGCTGGTGACCTGAGTGACGGTCGCTTCGGCCTGCGGGCCAAGGAGACCCCCGGCCAGGTTGCCGACCGGTTGCAATCCGGCCTCTACCCCGGCCGCGGTCGTCGGCACGGCGATGTCGACCAGATTGCCCTGCGTCAGGACATCGACCGTCGCCAATTGTCCGGCAGCCGCGCCGCCGTCCGACGGCAGCAGGTTGACCCCGACAAGCGTGCCGGGCGTAGAGGCGCCGGTCAGGACATTGCCGCCGACATTCGCGCCGACAAGCGGTCCGCCCAGTGCGGCGGAAGGATCGCCGCCGACGCCGCCCAGAGCGCCGGTCAGGCCGCCCACCGCATTTTCGACCAGCCCCGTCACGGGCGCGAGGACGCCATTGTCGCCCACCAGCGGACCGGTGACGGGCGAAAGCGCGCCGTTGACCGTATCGAGCAGCGGCGTGGTGAGCTGGCCGACCGTCGAGGTGACGGCCGCCACCGTGGGGGAGAGACCGTCGGTGAGCTGCGTCACCGCTTCCCCCGCCGGTGCGCCGAGCAGGCCGCCTGCGAGCGTGCCGACCGGCGCCAGCCCCTGCTGCACGCTCTGGGGCGTGGTCGGCAGGGCGAGCTGGGCGACGGTGCCGTCGCCTGTCAGCAGATCGACGGTGGCCACGCTGCCGGTCGCCTGGCTGTCGCCCGGCAGGACGTTGACGCCGATCAGCGATCCGGGACCGGTGGGCCCGACCACCGGCAGATTGCCGATGGAAGCCCCGATGATCGATCCGCCGCTGGTGGGGCTGGTCGGACCGGTGGGTCCGGTGGGTCCGGCAGGACCAGTCGGGCCGCCGGGACCGGTGGGTCCGCCGGGGCCGGTCGGGCCAGTGGGTCCAGTGGGGCCGCCTGGGCCGGTCGGACCGCCGGGGCCCACGGGACCGGAGGGGCCGGTCGGGCCT
>NZ_LXYF01000079.1:0-18314 GCF_002894065.1 Sphingobium sp. SA916 | reverse complement strand
CGGAGGGGGCGCGGGCTGGGCCGCGGGAGCCGGCCGGGGCGCAGGTGCGGGAACAGGCGCGCGCTGCTGGGGCGCGCCCACGCAGGAAGCCAGCAGGACGAAGGCGGCCGCCGGCATGGCGGAGGGCAGAGTGAAGCGCATCCCGCCTCCATGCCTTAGGCACGGGGATGGCATCAACTCGAAAAGGTCGGGACGACATGCCGGACCGGTCGAAAGAAAGGGCGGCGGAAGCGCCGGATTTCGCCGCTTTCGCGCCTGCCCGTCATTGACAGCCGGAGGCCGAATCGCTAAGGGCACCCCTTCCCGACACGCTGACGAGCGGCAGTGCAGTGGCACTGGCCGTCTTTTTTGCGTCTTGGGGCCTATCGAATCGGCTGTCGTCTCCTTAAGGACTTCAGCCCTGACGCTTTGAGATGGGGCGGCGCCAACCGCCCCGTGGAGCAGGAGTACAGAATACCATGGCACGTATTGCGGGTGTCAACATCCCGACCAACAAGCGCGTGATCATCGCGCTCACCTACATCCACGGCATCGGCCGCAAGACCGCCGTCGACATCGCCGACAAGCTGGGCATCGATCACAGCCGCCGCGTGCAGGACCTGTCCGACGCCGAAGTGCTGCAGATCCGCGAAGCCATCGACGCCGACCACACGGTCGAGGGCGACCTGCGCCGCGAAACCGCGATGAACATCAAGCGCCTGATGGACCTGGCCTGCTATCGCGGCCTGCGTCACCGCAAGGGCCTGCCGGTTCGCGGCCAGCGCACGCACACCAATGCGCGCACCCGCAAGGGCAAGGCGAAGCCGATTGCCGGCAAGAAGAAGTAAGAAATAGTCCGGGGGACTATTTCATCTTCTTCTCCGCCGGAGGCAGCCCTACCTGGGCGCAGCCTCCCGGAACACAAGATTTCAGTAGGATAGAGCAAAAATGGCACGCGAACCCCAGCGCATCAAGCGCCGCGAACGCAAGAACATCTCGGCCGGCGTCGCGCACGTCAACGCCAGCTTCAACAACACCATGGTGACCATCACCGACGCCCAGGGCAATGCGATCAGCTGGTCCTCGGCGGGCATGATGGGCTTCAAGGGCAGCCGCAAGTCGACGCCCTATGCCGCGCAGGTCTGCGCCGAAGACGCCGGCCGCAAGGCGGCCGAACATGGCGTGCGCACCCTGGAAGTCGAAGTGAAGGGTCCGGGCTCGGGCCGTGAATCGGCCCTGCGCGCGCTGCAGGCCGTCGGCTTCCACATCACCTCCATCCGCGACGTGACGCCGATCCCGCACAACGGCGTGCGTCCTTCCAAGCGCCGCCGCGTCTAACAACGACGCGCGGCTTGTCGGCGGGCGGCGGACGCGTCGCCCGCTCACCCATCTGCATCGGTCGGAACGTCCTGTCGGGTCAGGATTTTTGAACGTTTCGGCCTCATCCCCAGGGGAAATACATGACTGTCAACATGAAGAACTGGCAGGAATTGAAGAAGCCCAACAGCCTTGAGATCAAGGTCGCGGGCGACGGCAAGCGCAAGGCGACCTTCGTCGCCGAACCTCTGGAGCGCGGCTTCGGCCTGACGCTTGGCAACGCGCTGCGCCGGGTTCTTCTGTCCTCGCTCCAGGGCGCGGCGGTCACCTCGATCAAGATCGAGAACGTCCTCCACGAATTCTCCTCGCTCGCGGGCGTGCGTGAGGACGTCACGGACATCGTCCTCAACATCAAGCAGGTTGCGCTGAAAATGGAAGGCGACGGTCCACGCCGTCTCCAGCTTTCCGCCACCGGCCCCGCCGAAGTGCGCGCGGGCGACATCACCACCGTGGGCGACATCGAAGTGATGAACCCCGACCTGGTGATCTGCCACCTGGACCAGGGCGCGACGCTGAACATGGAACTGACCGCCGACGTCGGCAAGGGCTATGTCCCCGCCGTCGCCAACCGTCCGGCCGACGCCCCGATCGGCCTGATCCCGGTCGACGCGCTCTATTCGCCGGTGCGTCAGGTCGCGTACAAGGTCGACAACACCCGCGTCGGCCAGGAACTGGACTATGACAAGCTGTCGCTGACCGTCGAGACCGACGGCACCGTCACGCCGGAAGACGCGGTGGCCTATGCCGCCCGCATCCTGCAGGACCAGCTCCAGCTGTTCGTCCACTTCGAGGACGCGCTGCCCGTCGCCGCTCCGGCCGCCGGCGCCGCTGCCGGTGGTTCGGCCAGCGAGGGCGAGAGCGACGCGAACCAGATCAACCGCTACCTGCTCAAGAAGGTGGACGAGCTGGAACTGTCGGTCCGCAGCGCCAACTGCCTCAAGAACGACAACATCATCTATATCGGCGATCTGGTCCAGAAGACCGAGGCCGAGATGCTGCGCACCCCCAATTTCGGCCGCAAGTCGCTGAACGAGATCAAGGAAGTGCTGTCGTCCATGGGCCTGCGCCTGGGCATGGACATCCCCGGCTGGCCGCCGGAGAATATCGAGGAAATGGCCAAGAAGCTCGAACAGGAGCTGCTGGGCTGATCCGCCTTCCCTCCGGTTCGTCCGGAGGGATGCTGGACACCGGAAAGCACGGATTCGCGTCCGCTTTGAACGGTGTGAACTTCGCCCCTTTTTAAGGGGCAGGGCAAAGGGGCGGCGGCCCTGAAACGCCGCCTGGTCTGGGGTACCTGAAACGGCCCCTTAACGAACGGAAGGAAAGACATATGCGTCACAAGGTTGGTCATCGTAAGCTGCAGCGCAGCGCCGGGCATCGCAACTCGCTGCTCCGCAACCTCGCCGCCTCGCTCATCAAGCATGAGCAGATCCTGACGACCACGCCCAAGGCGAAGGAACTGCGTCCCTATGTCGAGAAGCTGATCACCCTCGCCAAGAAGGGTGGCCTGTCGAACCGTCGTCTGGCCCATGCCCGCCTGCAGGACGACGCGCAGCTCACCAAGCTGTTCGACGTTCTGGCCGAGCGCTACAAGGACCGCAATGGCGGCTACACCCGCGTGATCAAGGCCGGCATCCGCGCTTCGGACGCGGCGCCGATCGCGATCATCGAACTGGTGGACCGCGACGTCGACGCCAAGGGTCAGGATTCCGGTCCGGTCCAGGGTGCGGACGCCGACGAGCTGGAAGCGGCGTGATCCGCTGACGGCTCGCGCAAGCGGGCAGATGAAGAGGGCCGCGGCTTCCGGAAGGGGGCGCGGCCCTTTTTCTTTTTTGGGGCGTGGATATGCGGGACGTCGAGCCATTCGGTTGGCCCCCACCCCCTGCCATCCCCTGAAGGGCGGGGAGATAGGAAATATTCTTTGTTTTCTTGCCTTTCCGCGCCATGAGACGCCAGAGAATGGGAATGGGATTTCGGGGGGATCGGATGCGCGCCTTTGGCTGCTTTGCTTTGGCGGCGCTGTTGTTCGCGGCGCTCCCCGCGCAGGCGGAGCCGGATGCGGCGGTCGCTGGCGCTTCAGGACTGCGCTATCCCGCCGCCAAAAGGCTGGACCTGGTGGAGGATCATTTCGGGGTCAAGGTGACCGATCCCTATCGCTGGCTGGAAAACGACCTGCGCAGCGATCCCGCCGTCCGCGACTGGGTCGGACAGGAAAACCGCCTCACGCGCCGCCATATCGACGGGCTGCCGGGTCGCGAGGCGCTCAAGAAACGCATGCAGGCGCTGTTCGCCCATGGCCGCTACACCATCCCGCGCAAGGCGGGCGGGCGCTATTTCTACGGCTATAACAAGGGGCTCCAGAACCAGACCCCGCTCTATGTGCGCGACGGCCTGAACGGTGCGCAGCGGCTGCTGATCGACCCGAATGACTGGGCGGAGGACGGGTCGGACGCGCTGGCGGAATGGGCGCCCTCCCCCGACGGCCGGTTCCTACTCTATGCCGTGCAGGAGGCCGGGAGCGACTGGCGCACGCTGAAGGTTCTGGACGTCGCCACCGCCCGGCCGCTCGACGATGTCGTGCAATGGGTGAAATTCTCCCAGCTTGCCTGGGACGGGCAAGGACAGGGTTTCTTCTATTCGCGCTTCGCCGCGCCGCAGGAAGGCGGCGGCCTGCAATCCTCCACGGTGGGGCAGGAACTTCATTATCACCGCCTCGGCACGCCGCAGGCGCAGGATCAGCTTATCTACGCGACTCCGGACCAGCCGCGCCTCAGCCACACGGCGCAGGTGACGCAGGACGGGCGCTGGCTGGTCATCAGCAGCTTCCAGGGCACCGACCCCCGCCGCGAACTGCATCTGGCCGAACTGACCGGCGGCAAGGTGAAGGTCCGCCCGCTGGTGAAGGGCATGACCAACGACTGGCGGCTGATCGGCAGCCGCGGGCCGACGCTCTATTTCATCACCGACCAATATGCCCCGCATCTGCGCGTCGTCAGCATCGATGCCCGCTTTCCCCGGCGCGGCGCCAGGCAGGTGGTGGCGGAACGCATGGACACGCTGGCGGGCGGGTCGCTGGTCGGGGACCGGCTGATCCTGGCCTATCTGTCCGATGCGGAAAGCGTGGCGGAGCTGATCGACCTCAACGGGCGAAAGGTCAGCGACGTGCCGCTGCCCGGCCTGGGCACGGCGGCCGGTTTCGGCGGGCGCGACGGCGATCCGGAAACCTTCTTCAGCTTTTCGGGCTTCACCACGCCGTCGAGCATCTACCGCTTCGACACGGCGACGCTGCGTTACGAGCTGTTCGCGCGGCCGGAGCTGCCCTTCAATCCCGACGATTACGGCATAGAGCAGGTCAGCTATCCGTCGAAGGACGGCACGATGATCCCGATGACGGTGATCCGCAAGAAGGCGCTGGCCCTTTCCAAGGCGCCCGCGCCCACCATCCTGTACGGCTATGGCGGCTTCAACATCGCGCTGACGCCCGGCTATTCGGCGACGCGCATGGCGTGGCTGGAGCAGGGCGGCGTCTATGCCATCGCCAATCTGCGCGGCGGCGGCGAGTTCGGCAAGGCATGGCACGATGCGGGGCGGCTCGCCAACAAGCAGAATGTGTTCGACGATTTCATCGCGGCGGCCGAATATCTGAAGGCGAATGGCTATACGACGAAGGACGGCCTTGCCATCGAGGGGCGGTCCAATGGCGGGTTGCTGGTCGGCGCGGTGGTGAACCAGCGGCCCGATCTGTTCGCCGCCGCCCTGCCCGCCGTGGGCGTGATGGACATGCTGCGCTTCGACCGTTTCACCGCCGGCCGCTACTGGATCGACGACTATGGATCGCCCGACCGGGAGGAGGATTTCCGCCTGCTCTACGCCTATTCGCCCTATCACAACATCGCGAGCGGGAAGGACTATCCGGCGATCCTCGTCACCACGGGCGACACCGACGACCGGGTGGTGCCGGCGCACAGCTTCAAATATGCCGCGGCCTTGCAGGCGGCGGAGCTGGGGCCGAAGCCCCGCCTGATCCGGATCGACACCAAGGCCGGGCATGGGGCGGGCAAGCCCGTGGACAAGCTGATCGACGAATATGCCGACAGCTATGCCTTTGCGGCCTATTATACCGGGCTGAAACTGGACGCGCAGCCGCGATAGCCGGGCAGCAGGGCGGGCGCTTTCCGGTTCGGGAGGGATGCGTCCATGGCCGCCGGTGGCGGCGCATCCGCGTTCAGGCCTCCGACAGCCATGATCGCCTAGCCATCGGCAAATTTCGGCTGAGGGACGAGGGTCATGAACAAGATGAGGTGGATGACGGGATCGCTGATCGCGACGGCCCTGCTGGCGGGCGGCGTCGCGTCGGCACAGGCCTATCAGCCGCGGCAAGGCGCGCCGCAGGAACAGGATGACCTGTCGGACGAAGCGCAGCCGCCCGCCGACGACGCCGCCCCGGACGACCGAGCGAGCCCTACGCGCGCCGACGATGATTTTTCCGATGTCGTGGCGGCGGATCAGGACCATGCCGGCGCCCGATCCCCTGACAGCGACGGCGGGCGGGGCGATCTGGCCGAGGCGCCCGCCGATCGGGATAGCGAGGATGCGATCACCTATTGCGCCCTCGCCGCCCGCGACGAGGCCGAGCGGGAGGGCGGCTATGCCGAGGTGCGGCAGGTGCAGGAGCCCCGCGAGACCCGCAACGGCTATGATGTGGAGGGCGATGTCGAGGTCCGGTCCGGCTGGCGGGCGCAGGATGGACGGTCGCGCCACTTCACCTGTTCGGTGCAGAATGGCCGGATCGCGGACCTTTATTTCCGGCGGGATCGCGCCGCCCGATAGGCGCGCTCGCTCCGCCGCATCGCGGCCACGCTTTGCCCTATCCTGTTTTACGTCAATCCATTAGCATCGGCGCGAATCAGGGGAGTCAGGGGTGGCCGCGTTCCTTTTCGCGACCGAGAATGTCGTTTTCGTCTCAGCGATCGTCCTGATGCTGCTCATCGGGGCGGTGCAGGCCATCGGCATCGCGGGCGACTTCGATCTCGACATTGACGGCGATGCGGACCTGCTCGGCTGGCTGGGCGTCGGTCGCCTGCCGCTGTTGATGCTGCTGGCGATATTCCTGGCGCTGTTCGGCATGATCGGGCTGATCGGGCAGCATCTGCTGCTCGATCTGACCGGTGCGATGCTGCCGCCGTTGATCGCCGCACCCGCCGCCCTGATCGCCAGCCTGCCTGCGACCGGCCTTGCCGCGCGACGGCTCGCCCCCCTGCTTCCCCGCGACCAGAGCAGCGCCGTTCCGCTGGACGCACTGACCGGCAGCTTCGCCCGCATCGTCACCGGCGTCGCGCGCAGCGGCTCCCCTGCCCGCGCCCGCGTCGAGGATGCCTATGGCCAGGCGCATTATGTCATGGTCGAACCCGACAATGCCGGCCAGACGCTGGAAGAGGGCGAAACCATCCTGCTGGTCCGCCGGGAGGACCATGTCTTCCGCGCCATATCGCATGGCGACCATTATCTTCCCCGCCTTTAGGAGTTTCCCATGAATCTGCCCGCCGTGCAGGAGAGCTTTTCGCTCATGCCCTATCTGATCATCTCCGGGACCGGGCTTCTCCTCCTGATCGTGCTCGGCGTCGTGCTGGCGCGGCTCTACAAGCGGGCGTCGAAGGAGATCGGCTTCGTGCGGACCGGCTTCGGCGGGGAGAAGGTGGTGATGAACGGCGGCGCGCTGGTGCTGCCGATCTTCCATGAAACGATGCCGGTGAACATGAATACGGTGCGGCTGGCCGTGGAGCGCAAGAACAGCGACGCGCTGATCACGCTGGACCGCCTGCGCATCGATGTGAAGGCGGAATTCTACGTCCGCGTGAAGCCCGACGCGCAGTCCATCGCCACCGCCGCGCAGACGCTGGGCGCGCGGACGATGAATCCGGAGGCGTTGAAGGAACTGGTCGAGGGCAAGTTCGTCGATGCGCTGCGTTCCGTCGCTGCGGGGATGACGATGAACCAGTTGCATGAGCAGCGCAGCGAGTTCGTGCAGAAGGTGCAGCAGGTGTCTTCCGTGGATCTCGCCATGAACGGGCTGGAGCTGGAGAGCGTGTCGCTGACCGGGCTGGACCAGACGTCGATCGAGCATTTCAACGCCAACAACGCCTTCGACGCCGAGGGGCTGACCAAGCTGACCGAGCAGATCGAACTGCGCAAAAAGTCGCGCAACGACATCGAGCAGGAAACCCGCGTCCAGATCGAGACCAAGAATCTGGAGGCGGAGCGCCAGTCGCTGCTGATCGCCCGCGACACCGAATTCGCCCGGCTGGAGCAGGAGCGGGAGGTCGAGATGCGCCGCGCCGTTCAGGCGGCGGAGGTCGCCCGCGAACAGTCGCTGCGCCAACAGGAGGCCGACCAGGCGCGGATCGAGGCGAAGAAGCTGGTCGACAGCCAGCAGATCGAGGCTGACCGCGCCGTGCAGCAGGCCCGCATCGCGCAGGAACAGGCGCTCGAACTCGCCCGGCAGGAACAGCAGATCGCGGTGCAGAACAAGAGCCGCGAGGAAAGCCAGGCCAAGGCGCAGGCCGACGAGGCGCGCGCCAAGGCGGTGGCCGCCGAGGAGCAGGTCCAGACGTCGCGCCAGACGGAGATTGCCGAACGGACCAAGCGCATCGAACTGATCGACGCGGCGCGGGAGGCGGAGCGCGCCGCCATCCAGGTGCGGGTCGAGGCGGAAGCGGAGAAGCAGGCCGCGGCGGACCGTGCCGAAGCGCTGCGCCTGGCGGCGGAGGGCGAGGCCGAAGCCGCCAAGCTGCGCGCCGAGGCGGACCGGGTGCGTTTCGAGGTCGAGGCGGCGGGTCAGCGCGCGGTCAATGAGGCGGCGAACATCCTGTCGTCGGACCAGATGTCGCTGCAGACGAAGATGGCGCTGCTCAAGGTGCTGCCCGATCTGGTGCGGGAGGCGGCGAAGCCGATGGAAGCGATCGATTCGATCAGGATCGTGCAGGTCGACGGCATCACCGGATCGCATTCGGATGGCGCGGCGGTGATCGGCGGCGGCGAGCAGAACCTGGCCAATGCCGCGGTGTCCGCCGCCCTGCGTTACCGGGCGCAGGCGCCGGTGATCGATGGCCTGATGAAGGAATTGGGGTTGGATGGCGCAAGCCTCGATTCGCTGGTGAAGGGCGCTGTGGAGCCTGCCGCGGCCTCATTCGCGCCGGTCGTCGTCGAACCTGTGGACGGCGCGCGCAAGGCACCGCCGCAGGCCTGATGGTGCGAGGGCCAGCGCATGCGCGGATATGATGCTTCCCGCCACATGCTGGCCATCGGACTGGCGGCGCAGGCGGGGTTCATCGATGCGCTGGGATTCCTGAAGCTGGGCGGGCTGTTCGTTTCCTTCATGAGCGGCAATTCCACCCGGCTGGGCGTGGGGCTGGCCAAGGGCGCGGCGGTCGCCGGGATGGCGGCGGGACTGGTCGGGGCCTTTGTCGGCGGCGTGCTGGCCGGTGCGCTGGTCGCGCGCCGGGCGGGCCGCTGGCGCAAGCAGGCAGTGCTGGGCCTTGCGACCGCGCTGCTGTTCTGCGCCGCGTTGCTGGCCCTGCCGGACCGGCCGGGTTCCGGGCTGACGCTGCTGATGGCGGCGGCGATGGGCGCGGTGAACAACGTCTTCCAGCGCGACGGCGAAGTCAGCATCGGCGTCACCTATATGACCGGCGCGCTGGTGAAGCTGGGCCAGCAACTGGCGGTGGCGCTGACCGGCGGGCCGCGATGGAACTGGCTGCCCTATCTGCTGCTGTGGCTGGGGCTGGTGGCGGGCGCGGTGGCGGGGGGTGGCCTCTTCGCGCTGATTGGCCTGCATGCGCTGTGGGTCGCCCTGGCCTTTTCCGGGCTGTTGCTGCTGTGGAGCGGCCGCCTGGGACCGTTGGACTTGGCATGACCGGACGCAGCGCCTAGAGCCCTTTGCAAGCAGAAGGAATCATCTGCCGGCTCGAAAAACGCGGTAGACATCAGGCTGTGGCATTCGATCCGATGCAGTCGGCTCGGAACAAGCTCTGTCCGGATCGACACCCAGGAGTCCATCATGTCACCGCGCCCATCCCATCGCCGCAAGGCCGCGATCGCCTTCATATTGGTGACGGCGCTGCTCGACGTGATGTCGATGGGGATCGTCATCCCGGTGCTGCCGCAACTGGTCGAGACGCTGTCGGGTTCCGGCAGGGCGGCGGGGATGTGGAACGGGCTGTTCGTCGCGCTGTGGGCCGGGATGCAGTTCCTCTGTTCGCCGGTCATCGGATCGCTGTCCGACCGGTTCGGGCGGCGGCCAGTGATCCTGGTCTCGGTCGCGGGACTCGCGCTCGATTTCCTGCTGATGGCGATCGCGCCCAATCTGTGGTGGCTGGCGGTGGGGCGGATGCTGGGGGGCGTGACGTCGTCCAGCTTCACCTCCACCTTCGCCTATATGGCCGACATCACCCCGCCCGAAGAGCGGGCGCGGGGTTATGGGCTGATCGGGGCGGCGTTCAGCGGCGGCTTCGTCGCCGGGCCGCTGCTGGGCGGGGTGCTGGGGGAGATTTCGCTGCGCGCGCCCTTCTGGGCGGCGGCGGGGCTGTCGGGGCTGGCCTTTTTCTACGGGCTGTTCGTGCTGCCGGAATCGCTGGCCACCGACAAGCGGATGGATTTTTCGTGGAGGCGGGCCAATCCGTTCGGGGCGCTGCGGCTGCTGCGGTCGCATCCCGAGCTGTCGAGCCTGGCGGTGGTCAATTTCCTGCTTTATTTCGCGCATCACCTCTTCTCCGCCGTGTTCGTGCTTTATGCGGGGGACCGCTATGGCTGGGGGGCGTGGCAGGTGGGGACGCTGCTGGCGCTGGTAGGCCTGATGGACATGGGCGTGCAGGGAATATTGGTCGGGCCGGTGGTGAAGCGGCTGGGCGACCGCACGACCATGGTGATCGGACTTGGCTTCGGCGCGGTCGGGATTTTCGCGATGGGGATGGCCCCGACCGGCTGGCTGTTCGTCGCGGCGATGTTCCCCAACGCGCTCTGGGGCCTTGCCATGCCGACCATCCAGTCGCTGATGACGCAGCGCGTGTCGGAATCCGAACAGGGCCAGTTGCAGGGCGCGAACAACAGTGTCGGGTCGATCGCGGGCATCGTGTCGCCGCTGTTCTTCGGCACGGTCTATTCCCTGTCGGTGGGCGCGAAGCCGCTGCTGCCCTTCATCGGCAGCGCCTTCCTGATCGCCGCGGCGGTGCTGGCGGGCGGGGCCGTGCTGGGATGGGCGGCGGGACGGCGCGGGGACGCGGCTTCGCTGGACAAGGGGGCGCAAGCGCACTAACCGGGCGCGAATCCCTTCCTCTGGACATATAAAGGCGATTCGATGACGCTGCCCCTTCAGGATTCCATCCTTATCGTGGATTTCGGCAGCCAGGTGACGCAGCTCATCGCCCGGCGGGTGCGCGAGGCGGGCGTCTATTCCGAGATCGCGCCGTTCAACAGCGCCGCCGAAGCCTTCGAACGGCTGAAACCCAAGGGCATCATCCTTTCCGGCGGCCCCTCCTCCGTCATGTGGGAGGACAGCCCCCGCGCGCCCCAGCATTTTTTCGAGGCGGGCATTCCGATCCTGGGCATATGCTACGGCCAGCAGACGATGATGCAGCAGCTTGGCGGCCATGTCGAAGGCGGCGAGAGCGGCGAGTTCGGCCGCGCCTTCATCGAGGTGAAGAAGGGCTGCGCGCTGTTCGACGGCCTCTGGACGGAGGGCGAGCGCCATCAGGTGTGGATGAGCCATGGCGACAAGGTGACGCGGCTCGCCCCCGGTTTCGAGGTGGTGGCGGTCAGCGAGGGCGCGCCCTATGCGATCACGGCGAATGAGGAGAAGCGTTTCTACGCGACGCAATTCCACCCTGAGGTCGTGCATACGCCGGATGGCGCGAAGCTGCTCGCCAATTTTGTGCGCCATGTCTGCGGCCTCAAGGGCGACTGGACCATGGCGGAATTCCGCGCGACCAAGATCGCGGATATCCGGGCGCAGGTGGGCGAAGGCCGGGTGATCTGCGGTCTGTCCGGCGGCGTCGACAGCGCCGTCGCGGCGGTGCTGATCCATGAGGCGATCGGCGATCAGTTGACCTGCGTGTTCGTCGACCATGGCCTGATGCGGCTGGGCGAGGCGGAGCAGGTGGTGAGCCTGTTCCGCGAGCATTATGGCATCAAGCTGGTCCATGTGAATGCCGAGGAACGCTTCCTGGGCGGGCTGGCGGGCCTGACCGACCCCGAGAAGAAGCGGAAATTCATCGGCGGCGAGTTCATCGCCGTGTTCGAGGAGGAAGCGAAGAAGATCGGCGGGGCGGACTTCCTGGCGCAGGGGACGCTTTATCCGGACGTGATCGAGTCCGTGTCCTTCACCGGCGGGCCTTCGGTGACGATCAAGTCGCACCATAATGTCGGCGGCCTGCCCGAGCGCATGAACATGAAGCTGGTCGAGCCGCTGCGCGAACTGTTCAAGGATGAGGTGCGCGTGCTGGGCCGCGAACTGGGGCTGCCGGAGATTTTCGTCGGGCGGCATCCTTTCCCCGGTCCCGGCCTCGCCATCCGCATTCCGGGCGAAGTGTCGAAGGAGCGCTGCGACATTCTGCGCAAGGCCGACGCCATCTATCTGGAGGAAATCCGGAGCGCCGGGCTGTACGATGCGATCTGGCAGGCCTTCGCCGTGCTGCTGCCCGTCCGCACCGTGGGCGTAATGGGCGATCACCGCACCTATGACAGCGTGTGCGCCCTGCGGGCGGTGACGTCGACCGACGGCATGACGGCGGACATCTATCCCTTCGACGCCGCCTTCCTGAGCCGGGTGGCGACGCGGATCATCAATGAGGTGAAGGGCATCAACCGGGTGGTTTACGACTACACCTCTAAGCCGCCGGGGACGATCGAATGGGAGTAAAGCCGGAAAAGCGAATGTCCGGGGGACATTCGCCGGCTTTACTTGGCGCCGTGCGGCGCCGGAGCGGTTGCAGAGCGCCGGGGAAATAGATGCAACTGCGCCTGCGAAGGGCGGAGCCAGTCCAAGCGCGCCGTTTTAGCGCATCGTCAGGACTGGGCTCCCGCCTTCGCAGGAGCGCGTTGCCCTATAAGCGAAGCCGCGCCCTGCCGGCCGCCTTCTTCAAATCTCATATTCCGGGCGCCATTTCGGGTTGAGATAAGCGGGTTCGGGAAGGTCCGGCTGGCGTTGGCGCATTTCATCGTACAGCCGCTTCACCGTTGCGCTGCCGGTGCGGGTGAAGAAAGCCGGGACCAGCCCGTGGATCATGCAGGCAAGCCCCGCCCGCACCATCAGGAAGCCGAAGCGCGTCGCCACCTCCAAATGCTCGCCATAGCTTTCATTGACCTCTCTGGGATGCTTCAGGAACAGGCGGTCGATCATGTCTGCTCGCTCATGGCCATGGGAAAGCGGCATCCTAATGCATAAGCGGGCCGAAGCAGAGGGCCGATTGCACGGAACTTGACCCCCCACCCCGAAAACCGGCATGTCCACCGGCATGAGCGAACGCGATCCTCTCGGCCATCCCGTCTATCGGGACATGCCCACCACCATCTTCGAGAAAATGTCCGGCCGCGCGCGGGAGACCGGTGCGATCAACCTGGGGCAGGGCTTTCCCGACGCCCAGGGGCCGGAGGAGATACTTCGCGCCGCCGCCGACGCGCTGCTGACCCGGTCCAACCAATATCCGCCCATGGCGGGCCTTGCCGAACTGCGCGAGGCGGTGGCGGCGCATTATGCGCGGCATCAGGGGCTGGACCTGTCGCCGCAGGAGGTGATCGTCACCTCCGGCGCGACGGAGGCGATCGCGGCCAGCCTGCTGGCGCTGGTCCGGCCCGGCGACGAGGTGCTGGTGCTGGCGCCGCTCTACGACGCCTATCTGCCGCTGATCGAGCGGGCGGGCGGGGTGGCGCGGGTGCTGCGGCTCACCCCGCCCGAATGGCGGATCGGGCGGCAGGCGCTGGCGGCGGCGGTCACGCCAAAAACCCGGTTCCTGCTGATGAACAATCCGGTGAACCCGACGGGCATCGCCCTGCGCGAAGAGGAACTGGCGCTGCTGGCCGAAATTTGCGTGGAAAACGACCTGATCGCCATTTGCGACGAGGTGTGGGAGCATATCGCCTATGACGGCATCGCCCACAAGCCGCTGATCGGCTTTCCCGGCATGCGGGATCGGACGGTGAAGATCGGGTCGGCGGGCAAGATCTTCTCCGTCACCGGATGGAAGGTCGGATGGATGTGCGCCGCCCCGCCGCTGGCGACGCTGCTTGCCCGCGCGCATCAGTTCATCACCTTCACCACCCCGCCCCATCTGCAATGGGCGGTGGCCGAGGGGCTGGCCAAGCCGGAACGCTGGTTCGACGCGATGCGCGCCGCCTATCAGGCTTCGCGCGATCGCCTCGTCGCGGGGCTGCGCGGGGCAGGCTATATCGTCAATCCCAGCGCGGCGACATGGTTCGTGACCGTCGACCTGCCCGCTTCCGGCATCGACATGGACGACGTCGCCTTTTGCGAGCGGATCATCGATGAAGCGGGCGTGGCGGCGATCCCGATTTCCGCCTTCTATCCCGCAGAGCCGGTGACGCATCTCGTCCGCCTGTGCTTTTCCAAGGCGGACGAAATATTGGACGAGGCGGTGGCGCGGCTGGCGGCTTTCCGAGCGTCCCTGACCTGAAACGCCTGGCCGGCGGATGCCGCATGCCGCTTGCGGCGGTGACGTCATGCGGCTAGGTTCACCTTTCGTTCTGTAAAGGGGCATATATGGACAGCCTGGCCGCTATTCTCATCATTGTCGCTCTGGTCGCGGGGCTGGCGATCGGCTGGCTGGCGCGGGGCCGGTCCGTGGCGCCGCTGCTGACGGAAAAGGCCGATCTGGCGGGCAAGCTGGACATGGCGGCGGCCCAGCGCAACGCCGCGATCCAGGAACTGGTGGTGGCGCAGGAGCGCGCGGCGCAGGCGGCGGATCTGGCGCAGAAGCTGGAGGCGGAGCGCGCGGCGCGCGAAGCGGCGGCGCGGGAACTGGCGGCCTTGCGATCCGACACGCAGGCGCGGGCGGAAGCCTTCGAAGCGCAGATCGCGGCGCTCAAGGATGCGAAGGAGCAGCTTTCGGCCCAGTTCAGCGAAATTGGCGGCAAGCTGCTGCACCAAGCGCAGAGCCATTTCCTGGAACGCGCCGACCAGCGCATGATGCAGGCCCATGAGAAGAGTGAGGCGCAGCTGAGGCAATTGCTGCATCCGGTCAACGAGACGATCCAGCGTTACGACCAGAAGATCACCCAGATCGAGCAGCAGCGGACGGAAGCCTATGGCATACTGCGCGGCGAGATCGAATCGATGAAGTCGGGGCAGGAGGCGGTGCGGGCCGAAGCGCAGCGGCTGGTCGATTCGCTGCGCCATGCGCCCAAGGCGCGGGGCCGCTGGGGCGAGCAGCAATTGCGCAATGTCCTGGAGACATGCGGCCTTTCCGAGCATGTGGATTTCCGGACCGAGGTGAGCGTGGAGGGCGAGGACGGCCGGCTGCGCCCCGACGCGATCCTGCGCGTGCCGGGCGGGCGAGCGCTGGTGATTGACGCCAAGGTGTCGTTGAATGCCTATCAGGACGCCTATGGCGCGGAGGGCGAGGAGGAGAGGAAGCGGCTCCTGTCCGCCCATGCGGCTGCGATGCGCGCGCATGTCGAGACGCTGGGGCGGAAAAGCTATGCCGACCAGTTCGACGAGGCGCCCGATTATGTGATCATGTTCGTGCCCGGCGAACATTTCCTCTCCGCCGCGCTGGAGCATGATCCGCAGCTTTGGGACCATGCCTTCGGGAAGCGGGTGCTGCTGGCCACGCCGACCAATCTCATCGCCATTGCCCGGACCGTCGCGGCGGTTTGGCGGCAGGAGAAAATGGCGGATGAGGCCAAGCGGATCGGCATGCTGGGCAAGGAGCTTTACGAGCGGCTGGCCGGAGCGGCGGCGTCGCTCAAGAAGCTGGGCAACCGGCTGAACGGGGCCGTTGCGGATTATAACAGCTTCGTCGGCAGCTTCGAGGGTCGCGTGCTGGTGACGGGCCGCAAGCTGCGCGACCTGAATATCGAGACGGGGGGCAAGGAACTGGAAGAACTGGAGCCCGTGGAGGCGCTGGTTCGCGAACCGTCCTCGGCTGAGGCCGTGCGGGCTTTGCCGGAGGCGCTGCCGGATGCGGCGGAGTAGATTTCCTGCGCATGAGGTTAGGAGGCTAATTATTTTGGGGTGAAGCGGGATTCGGGAACCGGGCTGCTGCCGTCTCAGGAGCGTGGATCGGAGGAGACCTGTTTGTCGCTCGATCTATCTATTAGCGGGCTAAGCATCATGCCCGCTCGGCAGGAAATTTGCTCCCGGCCCCGCCAACTGGCATGGGCGAATCATGAAACGCATCGGCCTTCTCGGCGGCTCCTTCAATCCGGCGCATGACGGGCATCGGGATATTTCCCGGTTCGCGATCCACGCCTTGCGGCTGGATGAAGTCTGGTGGCTGGTTTCGCCGGGCAATCCGCTGAAGCCCCGGGCCGGCATGGCGCCCCTCCCCGCCCGTCTCGCCCGGGCCCGAAAAGTCGCGCGGCGCAACCTCATCCGGCCCACGGCCATAGAAACGCAGCTTCGCACCCGCTACACCATCGACACGGTGAAGGCCTTGCGAAGGCGCTATCCGCGCCACCGGTTCCTTTGGCTGATGGGGGCGGACAATCTCGCGCAATTCGGCCAGTGGAAGGACTGGCGCGGCATAGCCCGGATTATGCCCATTGCCGTGATCGCCCGGCCCGGCTATGATGAGGCCGCCCGTGGCTCACCGGCCATGGGCTGGCTGCGGCGCTTCGTCCGGCCCGCACGCCAGAGTGCAGCATGGACGGATTGGAGACCGCCGGCGCTTGTGCTTCTGCGCTTTCGCCCTGATCCAAGATCGGCGACCCTGCTGCGGCAGGCAGACCCCCTCTGGCATCGCGAATATGAACACAAACGCGTGCGCGACCCGCTCACGCGCCGGTTGATTGTCTAGAATGGAGCATCTTTGACCAGACCGCATCCCGCCAACGACACGGCTCATAATGCCGACAGCGTTGCCGCCCTGCATGACCTTGTCTTGAAGTCGCTTGACGACGACCAGGCGCAGGAAACCATCTCCATCCCCCTTGAAGGCAAGAGCAGCATCGCCGATCACATGGTGATCGCCAGCGGGCGTTCGTCCCGTCAGGTGGCGTCGATGGCGCAGAAGCTGGCTGAGCGGATCAAGCAGGCGACCGGGCGCTCCGCCCGCATAGAGGGCCTGCCCGTGGCCGATTGGGTGTTGATCGATGCCGGCGACGTGATCGTCCATCTGTTCCGGCCGGAGGTGCGCAGCTTCTACAATCTGGAGCGGATGTGGGGCTTCGTCGACGCGCCGGTGGCGGGAACCGCCTGACCCGCCGCTTCGACAAGCGCGTCCCGCGTTGTTAGAGCGCGCTGCGTTCCATCGGGCGCAGGTCGCGCGCTATAAGTTTTCGTCGTCGCATCATTAAGCGGAAACCGGTTCCCACTTTTCTGCACGATTTTTCTGCACGATGCTCTAAGGGGGCAGACCATGCTCCTCCACATCATCGCGCGCGGAAAGATCGGGCGCTCGCCCGAGGCGGAACTGGTCGACCGTTATGCGAAGCGGCTGACCATGCCGTTCAGGATCACCGAACTGCCCGATCGGGGCGGCAAGCTGCCGCCGGCCCCGCCGGGCACCGTCACCGTCATGCTGGACGAAAAGGGCCGGCAGCTCAGTTCCATCGATTTCGCCCGCCGCATCGAGGGGTGGCGCGATTCCGGCAGGCGCGAATGCCGCTTCCTGATCGGCGCGGCGGACGGCTTCGACGATGCGGATCGGGACAATGCGGACCTGCTGATCGCCTTTGGCGCGATGACATGGCCCCATATGATGGCCCGCGCCATGCTCGCCGAGCAATTGTGGCGGGCCTGCTCGATCCTGGCCGGGCATCCCTATCATCGCGAAGGGTAGGGTCTGAAGTTTCCCCTGCTCTGAACAGGGAGTGCAAGAGCCGGGTTCCTGCCTGCGCAGTAACCTGTGGGAATGGAGGTTCTTTCATTCGGCCGGAACACAGCCTAGTCAGGGACGGTCGGCGCCGAACCGCGGAACCGGCAGGGGGTTTTGGTTGAAACGGACGGCGATCATCGCGGCCTTTCTTGCCGGCGCGGCAGCGCTCGCCGGATCGCGCCTGACAGCCGCCGAGGGGCAGGCCATCATCCTGACCGGCACTGGCGGCACCAGCCTCAGCGAGGAACAGGCCGCCCTGAAGGCCGCGCGCCGCCAGTCGGAGGAAGCGCGGTCGCGCTCCGAACGGCTGGAACAGCAGGCCGCCGCCGCCCGCAACGAAGCCGACCAGGCCCGCCGCCGCGCCGCCGCCATGGCCGCCCGCATCCAACAGGCGGAGGCGGACATACAGGCCGCGCAGGCCCGCATCGCCATCGTCGCCCGGCTCCAGCGCGCACAGGCCGTTCGCCTGGCCGCCAGGCAGGAGCCGGTCGTCCGCCTGACCGCCGCCTTGCAGATGATGGCGCAGCGGCCGCTGGCGCTGGCGCTGGTC
The DNA here is from genome assembly GCF_002894065.1 of Sphingobium sp. SA916. Lineage (NCBI taxonomy): Bacteria > Pseudomonadati > Pseudomonadota > Alphaproteobacteria > Sphingomonadales > Sphingobiaceae > Sphingobium > Sphingobium sp. SA916. The sequence goes on along the minus strand of NZ_LXYF01000079.1, from coordinate 362 downwards.
CAACCGGGATCGATCGACGACGCCATCCATATGCGCGCCGTGCTGGGACAGGTGCTGCCCGTCATCCGGGAGCGGACCGCCGGCCTGCGCGCGGAACTGGAGCGCAGCCGCGCCCTGCGCGCGACGGCCGAGCAGGCGGCGGATTCGCTTGCGCAAAGCCAGCGGGACCTGAAGCAGCGGCAGGCGGCCCTGCAAAGGCTGGAAATGCAAAAGCGGCTGGCAGCGCAGGATTACAGGGCCAATGCCGATCTGGAAAGCGACCGCGCGCTTGCCCTTGGCGAGCGGGCGCGCGACATCGTCGACCTGATGGACAGGCTGGAGGAGGCGGGCGACCTGCGCGACCGGCTGGCTGCCCTGCCCGG
>NZ_LXYF01000078.1:0-18844 GCF_002894065.1 Sphingobium sp. SA916 | reverse complement strand
GCCTGGCCTCGGAAGCTACAACTCGTCCGTGCCGGCGTCGATGGACACAGAAACAACAACGAACCCACGAGGAAACGGGCACTTTTACATGCACCCTGCCTCTTGAGTTCTTTCATTGGAGAAGAATATGACAGAAGGACGACAAGCGGCGGTCTGCATCGTCGGAGCGGGCTCGGCAGGGATCATTACAGGGTATATGCTGAACCAGGGCGGCACCGCGATCACCTATCTCGTGCGGCCGCACCGGGTGGAGCAACTGTCGCAGCCCCAAAAACTATATTCCTATGACGACGGCGAGCTAGAGTCGTTCGGCGACTATGAGGTGATCACTGATCCTGCGGAGCTAAGGGATCGCTCTTTCGACTTCATCCTCGTGACGCTCGACGGCGCGGCGCTTCGGACTGAGGCTGGGACGCAGCTGACCGACGACATAGGCCGAATGGCGCGGGATACCCGTACCGGAATCATCCTGGCCGCGCAGGGGCTCGATCTGCGTAGCTGGTTCCTGAGCCGTTCGGGTCTGTCTGAGGACCAAGTCGCACTCGGCGGCATAGCCAGCTTCGTCTATGAAGTTCCCGCTGCCACACTTCCCGCGCACGAGGGGACCGACGTCGAAGCGCTGTCCAAGGCCGACTATGCCTATCGGCACTTCACGCCGGCCGGCTACGCCGTCGAAACGTCGGCGCCCAAAGTGGCGAGCGGGTTCGCGGCGCTTTACGATCGCAACGGGTCGCTGGTCTGCAACACGGTATCGACAGCCGACTATATCCTGCCTGGCTCGATGCTGTGTCCGGTCTTTGCCCTGGCACTCCTCGGCTGGCCTGCAGCGCGCGACGTCGATTCCGCGAATGAGGCATGGCGCTTGGGCGTCGAAGCGAGCCGCGAGATGCTGAGGCTATCGCTGTATGGTGAGGCCGGGAAAGTTGCCGCCGAGCACAGCAGCGCCGAAACGATGCTCGCGGTGTTCCAGCAGGTTGAACAGGCTACCCTGCCACTCGACTGGGTCGGCTTCCTTCGCTACCTCCACGGCAGAAAGCTCGAGGCGCAAAATAAGCACACAATCCGTGACGCACTTGCGATGGGCAAGGCCGAGGGCCTGGAAATGCCGGCGATGCAGCAGCTGATGGATCGAATCTCTGAAATCTGAGGAGCGGCATCGGTCACGAGCACAAGGGAGGCCGCCTGCTGTCATGAAGGAAATGAGCCGCAGCACTCGCTCGAGTGTTGCGGCTCCGGAGAGTCATTCAAACATCAGAACTTGGCCTTCAGGCGCACCCCGTAGGTGCGCGGCGGTCCAGCCATCTGGACGTATCCGAACGGGACACTCACCGGCGTCATCTGCACGTAATAGTTTTTGTCGGTGAGGTTCAGGCCCCACAGTTCGATACCGTAACGCTCGTCGGTGCTGGTCCAACCGAGCGAGGCGTTAAGAAGCGTGTATCCCGAAAGCACCGGAAGATTGTCGGGCGCGGTGTAGGTCAGGCCCTTGTTCGTGACCGTGGCGCTCGCACGGAAATCGCCCGCGTCGGTCGGCATGACGTAGGTAGCCGTCGCACTTCCCGAGAATTTCGGAGCATTGATCATACGGTTGCCGCCGGCATTGATGACTGTCGCGCTCCCGTCCGGCAATGTGGACGGCGACCCGGGGAAGTCCTTGTACTTCGCGTCAAGAAGGCCGAACCCGCCCGAAAGCGTAAAGTTCTTAACTGGAGCGATTTCAAAATCGACATCCAGACCATACACTCTTGCCGTTGCCGCATTACGTATCTGCGAACTGCACCCGCAGGGATCAATGATGTTTACCTGAAGATCCTTGTAGTCATAGTAGAAGCTGGCGAAATTGACTCGCAGCGCGCGGTTAAACAATTTTGACTTCAATCCTACTTCGTAGGCGTCCAGCTGTTCGGGGTTATACCCGGCCGAGGTCTGGGCATAGGCTGAGAAGCCACCGCTCTTCACACCGCGATTGTAGGAAATATAGGCGAGCACATCAGGTGTCGCCTGATAATCGAGCGCCACGCGCCAAGTCGGCTTGTTGGCAGTTCTTCTGCGGTCGGGCGATGGCAGATCCAGTCCAAGACTAGGAATGGCGATATGCGCGTTCTCCGTGCGATATTTATCGAACGTGTACCTCAAGCCGCCGGTGAGCTTCAGATTATCAACGATCTCGTAAGTTGCCTGACCATATAGCGCGACGGACGATGTCTTGCCGGTGTTGTAAAGTGAGGGATTGGGAGCAAAGAATGCACCATTTAGCGAAAGAATAGTATCGCTCTCGAACTTGAACAGGTAGCCGCCGACTTGCCACTGGAAGCGCGATGTGTCGGCGCCGATGAGCTGGATTTCCTGCGAAAACTGGGTCGACGCGTCGGTGGCGTAGCCGCCGCCGTTGTTAGCTGGAGTCAAAGCATCATAGTTCTGCCCGTATTTCTGGTCGTACTTCGCATAAAATGATGAGGACACCAATCTGGCGAAGCCGAGATCCTGTTCAATGCGCAACCCCACAAATTTCTTACGGGCCCGCTGATAGGGGTCTACCTGGTTCTGGATATCGAACCTTCCGGTGTCCGGATATCCATAAATTGCCCGCGTGGCAGGCGCAAATTGAAGCACAAGGCCGTCCGAGGTCAGCTTCTCATAATTGAGGAACAGAGATATTTTCGTCAAATCCCCAGTATACACGAACTTGGATCGAACCGCGATCGTCTCGTCTTTATAAAGATCGGTTCCGGTTGTAATGTTCCGTCCGAAGCCCTTGCCTTGATCATGATATTGGATGGCTACATCCGCAGCAAGATTCTTGGCCAACCCACCGGTCAAATATGCATTTGCATCGACAGTCTGATAGTTCCCGTACCCGATCTCGAAATTTCCATGAACGTCATCGGTCGGGTCCTTGGTCACCAGCTGTATGACGCCGCCGGTTGCATTTCGGCCAAATAGAGTGCCTTGCGCCCCTTGAGGACCTCGATCCGCTCGAGATTGTTGAAACCATACTGATTGCTGACGGAAGATGCGATGTAATATCCGTCGATGTACGTAGCCACCGATGCCTCGTCGACGCCCGACACTGCCGCCGCACCAACGCCGCGCAGATAAGCCTGGTTGCTGCCTGCCGATCGCGACATGGTCAGGCTCGGAACGGCCCCTTCCAGGGCTTGAGGATTGACAAGGCCGCGTGACTGAAGTTCGTCGCCCCTGATCGCTGTGACCGCAATCGGCACATTCTGCAGGTTTTCACCACGGCGCTGCGCCGTAACAATGATTTCCTGCACGCCGCCGCTTTCGGGCTGTGCTTCCTGGGCGAACGCCGGCGTCGCAAACATGGCGATACCAAGCGCGGTTGAACACAGCAGATGTTTGATGTCGATGGTCATCCCCATTCCCCTCCGATTATCCATCTACGTCGCGGAAGCTGTTGCCGCCCCGAGTCGTTGTAGAGAGACTGGATTGTAACGATCGGGTCACCACTTGGATGTCCTCGCTGCTGGGGACCGGGATGACAGACCAACTGTTCGGATAGTTTACGCGCGCGGATCGGCGCCTCCATGCGGCCCGGCCGCGAGAAGGACGGAATTTGCAGGTGTTGCAAAATGTGCCTGCTCGGCGGGATCAACTGTCAGAAAATGCATCCATTCCCCCAGGACAATCGCCCCTGAACGCCATTTATGATCATCGAAGTAAGCGCGTTATAACCAGGCATTCCCACCGAATCAACGACTTCGACTATCCCACGAATATTCTAATCATCGCGACAGGTTGTATCGCTCACACTTCGATCATCAAAGATTTCACGAGAGAAGCTATAAACGCACTCCTCCCCTGGGACGAGATTGCGAGAATCATCTCCGCGAAGGATGCCACCAACGATCGATACGTTCAGGCCGGCGGCAATTGGCTGTCGGCGCGGAAGTGGACTGTACCGGTTTTTTGTGCTGCTCCTAAACGTCGCGCGTGCCGACAGCGTCGCGCAGGAGCAAGCTCGTATCGCTGGAGGTTCAGTACGTTGGAAACGGGACATTACAACGCGTCCGAATACCACCCCTCTGAATACTAAAAGGGCTTGGCATTCCCGGGCGCGGGGATTTGAAAGGCGTTGAGGGTCATGGAAATCAAGCCATAATAGCCCAATATGCCGACCAGATCGACCAAGCCGGTCGTGCCTAGCGCGGCTTCGGCGGCGGCATATATATGATCGCTGATCCGGCGTTCGTTCAGCAATTCGCTGGCGAAATCATATACGCACAGCTCGTCCTGCGCGGAGAAATCCGGCCGTATGCCCTTTCGTATCTGTTCTACGACAGCTTCATCCAGTCCGGCCGCTATCGCGATCGGCGCATGGACAGCCCATTCGAAGCTTGCCCGCCACCACGATCCGGTAATCAGGATCGCGAGCTCCGAAAGTCGCGGTGGAAGGCTGGTTCCATAGCGGCAGAAGCCACCCAACTCCTGCGCCGTTCGGGCCAGGCCAGGGCTGTTAAGCCATACCGCGAGCGGCGGATCGAGCCGCCCGCGCGGGCCGGCGAGTATGTCTTCATAGATCGCCCGCTGCTCGGACGTAAGAGCGTTCAAATCTGGTAGAGGAGGTCTCATGCGATGCCCTTTTAAATGTTTCGCCTGCTTTCGATGCGGCGCGGGAAGGCCCAGCTTCAGTCCGAGGCCATCGCCGACGACATCTCAGTCCACAGCATTCACGATTATCATTTGCGGAAGGCTATGCGTATGTCCCCGTTTTCAGGGACGTCGACCGAATGATGGACGGCCGTCGGCGCGCGGCGTCGCCGACTGACGACAAGGGTCGCGAGTTTGCGCCATCCCCAGACCGGCGGTCATACAGGCTGGCGTTGCAGGCCGATCTATATCATGGGGATGGCGCTGATTTCGCGGACTTTGAAATGATCCAAGGGCGCTGGATCATGCGGATCGTCGCCGTCCAGAAGAGAAAGATACCATATCACAAGTTCGCGCTGGCTGCCGATCGCCAGCCGGCTGTAGATGCGCTTCCGGTAGGTAATGACTGTCTCCTCCCCGATCTCCAGTTCGAGCGCGATGCCAACGGTCGAGACACCGTAAAGCAGTCTTGCACAGACTTGAACTTCGCGAGGCGGAAGCTTGACAGCCGATGCAGCCACGCGCGCCTGAATATCTTCCAGGCGGGACAAGGCGAAGCGAATATTCCCCCCCCGTTGCCGCGCTCGCATGTGCTTGCTCAAGATCGAAAGAAGGATTGGGCCGAGTTCCTGCACAGCAGGTTCGGAATGAAGCGCGGGCACCGAGCGTCCTGACGTGCGCAACATGCTCAACCCAATCCGGCCAACGATCGAATGGCCGCAAAGCAGAAGCCGTTCATTGACCAGAGGGTATATTGTTTCGCGCAATTCGCGATCGGGCAGCGCATTCACATCCAGATAGATCATTCCCGGCTCATAGGAGTCGCTGACCTGCCGGGCCACTGCCATCGTCGGATCGCGCCGCCAAAGTTCCGTTTTCAGATAGAGGCTGGCATGCTTGTGGGAAGTCTCGCTTCCGTCGCGACTGAGCGCCGAAATTTCCTGCGGTGCAGCGCCATCAAGAGCGAAGAGCGCGTAATGGTCGACATGAAAAAGTCCATCGAGAAATCGAATAAGCTCCGACTCAAACCGATGCTCTCCAATCGCATCGATCAGGCTGTCCAGCCGCGGAGGAACCCGCAAACGCTGCATTGTTGCCATCACGCCCATATGTACCTCTCCACCAGCAGCATTTTCGAACCGTTTCATAGCCGGTCTCTTTGCCGCGAATATATCAGCCTGATCCAACCTTGGAAAGAAGGGTGGAAATCCTCATCTCGCACGCTCTGGCGCCATGTCGTCCGGCCGATGCCAGACCCCGCGCTAACCGCCCATCCGCAGGTCGACTCCGCCAACGGCTGCCGTCCCTATCTCAACCATGGCGGACAACGAACGCGCTTGTCGGCTCGCGGTCCGTCACCAGACGGTTCACAAAAGCATCCGGATCGGCGACGCCGAGCGCCATGCCCGACACGATCACATGACTTCCGGGAACGGGCAGCACGCGCCGTACCGCCTCCCCATATTCCGCCCAAGCCTGTTGCGGACAGGTGGCGAGGCCAAATGCCGGCGCTAGCGTCATGACATTGGTCATGTAATTGCCCATGTCGATCCACGCGCCCAGGCCCCAGTCCCGTTCCATGGTGAAGAACAGTCCCACCGGCGCGCCAAAGAAATCGAAATTGCGCAGCAAGGCGTCCTGACGCCCGGCGATGTCGTCGCGCCCGATCCCGTAGATCGCGAACAGGTCGAACCCGACCTTGCGCCGCCGCGCGCGATAGGGTTCACGGATCTCCAGCGGGAAATAGGCATATTCATCGCTGCGCTCGGCCTGGCGCACGGCCTCGGCGACTTCCCGACACAGGCGCGCGCGCGTATCGCCGGTGACGACATGGACCCGCCAGGGCTGCATATTCTGCCCCGAAGGTGCGCGCGCGGCCGCCGAAAGAATGCGGTCGATCGTTTCATCCGGCACGGCGTCGGCAAGGAAGCCGCGGACGGAACGCCTTCCCGTCACCGCGTCATAGGCCGACACGGCGGGATCGGGATGCTGCCTAGCCGCGTTCATGCCTGCGCCCTGGCGCGATTGATTTCCTCCTGGCGCAGCAGGAAACGCTGCACCTTGCCGCTCGGCGTCTTGGGCAGGTCAGCGACAAATTCGATTTCGCGCGGATAAGCGTGGGCGGACAAGCGCGCACGCACATGCAGCCGCAGTTCCTCCGCCAGTACGGGGCTCGCCTCATATCCCGGGTTGAGGACGACGAACGCCTTGACGATTTCGGTCCGTTCCGGATCGGGCTTGCCGATCACCGCCGATTCCAACACGGCAGCATGTTCGATCAGCGCGCTCTCCACGTCGAACGGACCGACACGATAGCCCGAGGTCGTGATGACGTCGTCTGTACGGCCGACGAACGAAATGCTGTCGTCGTCGTTCAGTTCGACCATGTCGCCGCTGCGGTAATAATCCTCGCTCAGCGACGGTGTGTCGCGGTTGAGATAGCCGGTGAACCACATCAGCGGGGACCGCTTGCGGTCAAGCGCGAGTTCCCCCGGTTCTCCCACGCCCAGTTCGCGCCCGTCGGGCGAAACCACCACGACGCGATGGCCGGGAACCGCATAGCCGGCCGATCCGATCCGTACCGGATGCTCCAGCGCGTGGTGATTGCACAGCACCATGCCGACTTCGGTCTGACCGTAATGATCGTGGATCGGCGCGTCGAGATGCTCCCGGAACCAGCGGATCACTTCGGGATTGAGCGGTTCGCCAGCGCTGCTGACGACGCGCAGCTGGCCCTTGATCCTAGCCGCCGCCTCCGGACCCGCCGCCACCATCTGCCGGTACGCGGTGGGCGATCCGGCAAGATTGGTGATGCCATAGTCCTGTATCGTGTCATAGGCGGACGCGACGCTGAAGCCGCCCTCGTGCAGCACGATGGTGGCGCCCAAAGCCAGCGGCCCGGCAAGCCCGAAATAGAGGCCATAGGCCCAGCCCGGATCGGCAAGGTTCCACATGCGATCATCGGGCCGCCATCCCACGGCGTCGCGGACATAGCCCGCAAAGGCGGCGATCGCCCGGACCGGGACCAGCAGTGGCTTGGGCAGCCCCGTCGTGCCGGACGTAAACATGATCAGGAACGGATCGCCCTCGCCCACCGGCACGGGAGCCAATGTCTCGAAACGCCGTTCCAAGGCTGGCCAGAAGTCGATATCGGCGCTGCCGGGACCAGCGCCCACGGTGACGATCGCAGGGGCTGACGCGATCTCCGCCAGCTTCGGCCGGTTTGTCGGGTCGGTCACGATCACACGCGTTTCGCCCAGGGTCAGGCGATGCTCGATCGCCTTGGGGCCGAACGCGGTAAACAAGGGCTGGTAGACAGCGCCCAGCCGCCATGCGGCGAACATGGTGACGAGCAGTTCGGGCGCGCGCGGCAACAGCCCCGCGACCCGGTCGCCCTTGCCCACACCCAGATCCGCCAGCACGCCCGCGAAACGCGCCGACGCGCGATCAAGTTCGGCGAAAGTCCAGTCCCGCGTCGCCCCGTCCGGCGCCCGGTGGCGCAAGGCGACGCGCGCGGGGTCCCCCGCATGACGGATGCAGCATATCTCGGCGGCGTTGAACCGGCCCGCTTCGTCCGACAGGAAGGCCGTCTCCGCCTCCACGTCGAACCGCGTCACGGCTTCGTAATAGCTCGTTTCGATAGGGGCCATGGTCGACACGCTGTGATCCTCTTCCCTTCGCCTCGTCGGCCTCGATGACCGTTGAGTTCTTGTCTCCCCCTTGCATGCAGCCCGAACGCAACGCCGTCCAATCCGGAATTGACCGTTGATTAAGATCAAAATCGACTTATTCTCGTATCGGAGCAGTATGATGCGACTTGACCCCAAATTGATGATCGCTTTCGCCGTCATCGCGCAGGAGCGTTCGTTCACGCGAGCGGCCGAACGTCTGCGGGTGGCGCAGCCGTGGCTGTCGGCGCGGTTCGCGAAACTGGAAAGCCTGTTGGGCTTCCGCCTCCTCGATCGCACGACGCGCAGCGTGACCCTGACCGACCGCGGCGCGACTCTCCTTCCCGTCGCCGAGGAAATGCTCAGGGTGTCGCAGCAGGCAGACCGGCTGTCGCTGCAGATCGGCCGCATGGAGCGCCAAGTGCTGCGAATCGGCGCGGCGCCTTATACCAAGGTCATCCGGCGCAGGCATGAATTGCTCAATGACTTCGCCCTGACGCGGACCGACATCGGACTGGAGCTTGAGATCAGCTGGTCCATTCCCCTGCTCGCCAAGCTGGACGCGGGCGAGATCGATAGCTCGTTCATGATGGGGACCGTCGACCCCCGGCAGTATGAACGGATCACCCTGGCCGAATATGGATTGGCGATCAGCGTGGACAAGGCGCATGCCTGGGCCGGCCGGGCGCATCTGGATGTCGAGGATGTGGCCGGAATGGCCGTTCAGGTCTTTACGCGCAGTCTCAACCCCGGCCTGTGGGCGACGCTCCACGCGCCCCTGATCGAGGCGGGATGCCGGTTCATATCCATGCCCGAAATGGCGGAGGGGGCGCCGACGCGGATGCGTTCGCCCGAAGACGTCGCCGCCTTTTTCGACTTCGGAACGGACGAACCGGCCGCCGCCGACGTCGTCAGGATTCCACTGCGCTCGCAAGTCGCCGTGCCCTTCCAACTCTTGCGACGAGTCGGCTACGCCTCGCCCGCGAGCGACGCCTTCTGGGCCATGGCGGATAAGAGCGCCCGAACGCCCATCCTCTGAGACTGACAATGAGCGGTCGGAGGGGCGCAGTCTCGCCCGCTTGCAAGAGCGGAATGGCCGACTCGCGGAATGACATAGAGAACCCGCTCCTTGCCGCGAGCCGTGCTGGTCCCTGCCCGAGCACGCGCAGAACGGGCAGCGTCTATTTGGCAGATAGGCGTGACCTCAAGGTTTGTTCGCCAGACAACGATTTGACAGACATAATGAGAACATCGACTATGCCACGAGCTTCAGGCGGGCCATTGGGTCGTTGAGGGTGCGGAACCCGCCGGGGGACAACCGACTTGCTCGGTTCCAGAGAAAGTCGCCGGTCAAGCTGATGTGCGCCCAGCCCATAGGCGAGAGATGGGCAAGAAGCGCATCGTCGAAGGGGCCGCCGAGGTGCTGTGCGGCCCTGTCCATATAGAGCGCGTTCCAAAAGGCGATCGCCGCGATCAGCAGATTCAGCCCCGATGCCCGATACTCCTGATTTTCGATCAAGCGGTCCGTGAACCGGCCCTGACGGTTGGTATAGATCGCAGCGGCAAGGGTGTGGCGTGCTTCGCCCTTATTGAGGCCAGCCTGGCAGGACCGCCGTAAGTCCGGCTGCTCAAGCCAGTCACGCGTAAACAGCGTCCGCTCGATGCGGCCGAGTTCGGCCAGAGCAAAATCGAGTCTGTTCTGGCGCTTGTAGGCAGCCAGCTTGCGCAGGATCGCGGAGAGCGCGACGGCTCCCTCCTTGATGGAGGCAACGATCCTGACAATATCCTCCCAATCGGCTTCAATCGCCGACGTCTCGATCGTGCGGCCCATGAGGCTTTCGATGCCTTTGTAGGTCGAAGGCGCGACTATCGAACCGAGTTTTCGATCCGCGATATCGCGCAGACGGGGCACGAAGCGGAAACTGAGAAGATGGCAGAGAGCAAAGACATGGTCGCTCGCGCCGCCGGTACCCGTGATTCTCAGAGAGAGGCGATATGTGCCGCCACCTCATAGAAATCCCGCTGGAAATAGACCACGCCCTTATTGTTGTCCGGATTGATCCGGATCTCATCTAGCTCCACGTATAATATGTCGTGGGTTCCGATCCGCGATGTCTCGGATATCAATCCGTTAAAGCTCACCAATGCGTCTTTAAGGACCGGAGGCACGCCTTTCACATCAGTCCACTTGCCGCTCGAGAACCTGTCACTCTGAGCTGACTTTCCTCCGAACAACAGTGCCAAAGCTTGGTGCTGCGGGGCAATTGTGTTCACGCATATGCGCCTGTTTTTCATCACAGCCTCATAAACGGATGCCGAGCGGTTCAGGCAGATCAGCAATGTAGGAGGCGCGTCCGTGACGCTGCACACCGCCGTGGCGGAAAATCCTACCTTACCGCCCGGGCCATCACTGGTCACAATATGCGCTGCTGCGCCCACGCAGGCCATGGCATCTCGGAACATTTTGCGCTGGCTTTCGGCGAGAGTATCGACCGACGTATGTTGATCGATCACGAGGCAACCCTTTCATGCGTGGGGACCGACGACAGAAGCACTCTCGACGCATTCAGCCACCCGCTCAGCGAGGACCGCAAATTTGTGCTTTCAACCAGATGTAGTCCGCGAGCCGGGCAGGTGGCCCCCATTTCTACGAGGATAGGTTTGAGCAGGAAATCGGGGTCGATGCCGTGACTCGCATCTCCCCCCACCATCACAGGTATCGCCACGACCCCTTCCAGGCTCCGAGGGGGGAATTGATCAAGCAGCAGCTTCAATATGCCCGAATAGCTTGAATTTATGGTTGGCGAAGCAAACATAACGAGATTACAATCCTGGATCTCCATGATGACGCTTTTGACAACCGGGCTATTCCTGCTAAATAACTCCTCTCCAATATCCACTATATCTACAATAACATGCGGAGCTGACAGATCGATTAATTTACAAACATCTATTGCACATTTTAGTGTACGCGACCTTGGCTTCGTATCTCCAACAACTAGGCCAAGCTTCATGTTACTCTCCTCAGAATTTAGATTTACAACAGTGTTTCCGGCCCATAATAGCCGGTATTATACTCACTGAATTTTCACGTCACATATCAGTTATTCAGTATAACTGCGCATAATCCTGTGAAATTGCTCTCAAATATTTCGACATGGCTCGGTCAAACAGAAATGCCTGTGTGCCGCTTGGTTGCCTATTTTGGATATCACGCCTCGGTTCTATGGCGCAGTCCCCTTGCAGGTGGACAGGCCGGGCGAGCGTGTCTGCTCCTGGCAACGGCCACACCACCCTCTCGTGATCGGGTGTTACCTTCGGGTGAGACGTGGGTTGCATCAAGCGAAGAACGGTTCGACTTCGAACCACCTGAGGGCGCCGGGGCCGGCTATAATGCTGTGGCAGCAGAGAAACGGGATGCTGTCACCCGCCCAGTTCGAACGGCAGCAAATTTTGAAAGCAGATGGCGTCTAGAAATCTAGGGGCTACTCACGCTAACGAAAGAAGCGCAACGTATCAGGCGTTCGGTGATGAGCGCGAACCAACGCTCGACCTGGTTGAGCCAGGATGCGTAAGTCGGTGTGTAGTGGATCTGGAAGCGCGGTCGTGCTGCTAGCCATGCACGGACTTTCGGATGTTTGTGAGCGGCATAGTTGTCGACCACTAGATGGGCGTCGAGATCAGGTGGGACATTCACCTCAATGTGCTTGAGGAAACCCAGAAATTCTTGGTTTCGGTGACGGGCGCGGCATTGAGTGAGAACCTGACCGTTTGCGATGTCGAGCGCGGCAAACAAGGTGGTGGTCCCGTGTCGGACGTAATCGTGCGTGATGCCTTCGAGATAGCCCAGACCGAGCGGCAGAACGGGTTGGGTGCGTTCCAGCGCCTGAATCTACGTTTTCTCGTCAACACACAGGTCGACCGCGTGGTCCGGCGGATTGAGATAGAGCCCGACGATGTCTTTAACCTTGTCGACGAACAGCGGGTCGGTCGAGAGCTTGAAGCTTTTCGAGCGATGCGGTTGCCCGTCTCATCGACAATGCAGATCGCGGTGTCTTCCAACGATACATCCAGTCCAGCAAATGACGCACGGTTGCTCCTCCTCATGGTTGTGGCCGCTCGATACGGGCCACGTTTTACCATCTGCGAGGAGCAGCCACCCCACCGAGTCGGGGCTGAGCCCCAATCACCCCATCTGTTTTACCCCGCAATCATCGCCGCCGGTTGCCGCGCAAGGCAGCGAATCATGGTGAACCATCAAAGCCTTCGGGTTTTCCAAGGCGTCTGCCGTCCCATCAAGGGGGGACAGTCAATACGTCCGCGCTGAGATAAACTGAGTCGGGCTGGCCTTCGTTGTGCAGCCATGTTTGCAAAATAGTCGCAATATGGGGGGGGCATGTGGATGAACGCGAAACACTTATTGCTTTCGACTGCGCTGGTCAGCGTTTTTGGAACTTCTTCGGCGTTCGCGCAGCAATCCGAGCTGCAGAGCCAGTCTCAGGCCGAGAGCGGATCTCAAGCCGGGACAACGGGTGTCGAGGAGATCATCGTCACAGCGCAAAGGATCGGTGAAAATCTGCAGGATGTTCCGATCGCCGTCACGGCTTTGTCGGCAGCCGCGCTGGAGGCCAGAGGGCTAACCAACAACCAATCGTTGGAAGGCGCGATACCGAGTTTGACAATGACCAAGAGTGCCCAGTCCAATCAACCTTACTTGCGCGGCGTTGGTTCGAATGGCGCTGCCGGGGTCGATGAGATGTCGGTCGCGACCTATCTTGACGGATTCTACATCGCATCGCCTTTGAGTAACCAATACAATTTCAACAATTTGGCGCGGATCGAGGTTCTGAAGGGCCCGCAGGGTACGTTGTTCGGGCGCAATGCGACTGGTGGTGTCATTCAGTTGATTACCAAGGAGCCGACCCAGGAACGTCAAGCTCAGTTCGACATCGGTTACGGTAACTATCAGACGATAGACGTGAACGGGTATGTAAGTGGCGGCCTCGCTCCTGGGCTTGCAGTCGACCTGGCCGTGCAGCATCACAACCAGCTAGAAGGTTACGGCGTTAATCTGGGTACCGGTACAGATGTGTACCTCAATCAAAACTCGTCGGTTCGCTCGAAATGGGTATATACTGGCAGTTCGACGAAGATAACCCTGCTTCTGAACTACGACAGGTTGAGTTCCAGACTGATTCTACAAAATACGCCCGAAGCCGATGCCGCTTTTGGGACTACGCCTCTTGGCCGGTTCAACGGTCTGGAAGGTGTAGATCCCCAGAACAAGGCTCGCCGTATGTTTGCAGGTTTGCGTGTCGAGCAAGATCTTGGCTTTGCCAACTTGATCTCGGCTTCGATGGTTGCGAAGTACAATCAGCGGTATGGCAGGCAGCGAGACCCGGGTTATCCGCTTGGGGAAGCAATCGACGAAGCGATGCAGTATTCGCAGGAGTTTCTGCTGCAGGGCAAGAACAAATCGGGCATTCAATGGCAGGCCGGCGCGTACTTTTTCGATTACTCAAGTGACATTCAGCTCATCCTGAAAGGCTCTCAGTTCGCGCCGCTCAACCCCGAGATATCCGCTACCGGCAAAACCTCCTCCTCCGCGATTTTCGCGCAGGTGACTTACGAAATCGTCCCCAGCCTGAAGATTACAGGTGGACTGCGTTATACCTGGGATAAATATGAGACCAGAAAGGCAAAAACCTTCCTCCCTTCGCTCAATTTCACCGCTACATCGCCAGATCGAGTGACGAAAACTGACAATCCGACATGGCGTCTTGCATTGGACTACCAGATAGGTCCGGATATAATGGCATACGTTTCTTATAATCGCGGAATAAAGAGCGGCGGGTATTCGATCTATGCGCCAAATACACCGAAGTTTGATCCAGAGAAGCTGGACGCTTATGAAGTCGGCTTGAAGACTCAGTTGTTTGATAACGCGGTGCGCTTCAATGTCGCTGGGTTTTATTACGATTATGCAAATCTACAGGTCAATACTATCATCCAGGGGGGGCTGTCCTCACAGATCTTGAACGCGGCATCGGCTCGCATCTACGGTATCGATGCCGACTTTGAAGTCGTGCCGTTCAGGAATTTCACCTTGTCTGGCGGATTCGGCATCCTCGATGCGAAGTATCGCGATTTCCCGGGAGCGCCCTCGACCTCGCCAAACGGTGTGGCGGTTCCAGGTGGCATCAACGCGGCCGGAAACTATCTGGTCAACGCGCCAAAGTTCTCGGCCAGTTTGTCCGGCACCTATGTCATTCCGAGCTCGCTCGGGGATTTCAGAGTGAGCGGAACCGTGTCGCACAAGGGTAGATCGTTCGCCACTGCGGATAATTTGCTGGCCTTTCCGTCGTATACCCTCGTCAGCGCCCTTTTGGGCTGGACCAATACTGCAGGCGCGGTCGGCATAGACCTTTGGGCAAGTAACCTGACCGACGAAAGGTATTACATTCAGAAGACAGCCACCGGCACAGGCTGGTCGCAGCTCGACGGTCCGCC
Organism: Sphingobium sp. SA916; assembly: GCF_002894065.1. Taxonomy (NCBI): domain Bacteria; kingdom Pseudomonadati; phylum Pseudomonadota; class Alphaproteobacteria; order Sphingomonadales; family Sphingobiaceae; genus Sphingobium; species Sphingobium sp. SA916. The sequence continues at coordinate 4,055 of NZ_LXYF01000078.1, read as the reverse complement.
CCGCACTTACGGGGCCCGTCTCAAGGCTAAGTTCTAGAATCTGTCGGCGGCCTACGGGAGTACTCCCGTAGGGGTCGCCTCCGTCTCGCGCTGCTGCGCTTGTAATGCCTTGCCTCGGAATGAAGGAGAAGCCCGTCGCAGGCGGGCGTTCAGCACGAACTTCAGTTGTCCGGGGCTCGCTAGCTTCGAAGGCGACGCTCCGAGGCAGGCTTGGCGATGGGTCCAGTCCGCCATTTCCAGTCTGATTGCAGAAAGGGTAATCCCAGATGACTTCAAGCGATAAGATATTGTCCGGGCCCCCGGGGGTCGACCGCAGAAAATTCATGGCAACCTGCGCAGGAATTGGAGCAGCCGCATTCACCGCATATCCGGCACGTGCCGTAAGCGACGCCGAACCTTCTTTGACGTGGCAGCCTGCCTGGCGCATCAGAGAATTGATTGCGAGGCGGATAGTCACTCCTACCGAGGTTACAGAGCACTTTCTTGAGCGCATCGCGAAGCTCGAGCCGAAGCTCCATGCCTTCGATACCCTGGACGTCGAAGGCGCACGGGAGCAGGCTCGTGCTGCGACGCGCGCCGTGGAGAGCGGCGCCACGCTTGGGCCGCTGCACGGCATTCCGATCGCAATCATGGATACCGTGGCGGTCAAAGGCTTCAGGATCGCTCTTCTCGGCATCAGCGCGTCGCGGTACGACGAGATCGCGACCGAGCGCGTACGCGCTGCCGGCGCGATCATTTTCGGAACCACCGCTACGTATGCCTGGCCAGTGCGGGAGGGCCCGCGCAACCCGTGGGACCTGAATCGCGATCCCGGCAATTCGAGCCGCGGGAGCGCGGTTGCTGTCGCCGCAGGAATGGTGCCGCTCGCCATTGGCCAGGACGCCGCAGGGTCGACTCGACTTCCGGCAGCATGGTCAGGATGCATGGGATTGGCCACGACGAGAGGCTTGGTGCCTCACATCAGTTATGAATTTCCATCGCTCAAGACGACTGGCAACACTGGCCCGATGGCGCGAAACGCGCGCGATTGCGCAATGATGCTTCAAGCGATGGCCGGCCGTGACGGGCGTGACATGCTCTCGACGCAATCAGATGTCCCCGACTACTCGGCGCACATTGAAGACGGCATTGCAAATATGCCCATAGCCTGGACAGACGATTTCGGATGGTCACAGGCGTACTGGCAACCGGAAAGCGCGCAGATTGTCGAGCTTGTCAGAAATGCCGCGTTCGGCTTGACGCAAGCAGGCGCGAAGGTGGAGCAGATTCGCGACACGTGGGGAGACCCGCGGCCTGTAACCGTTGCGCTCGGGAAGTTTCTTCCGCCTTCCAGCCGCACCCAACCACCGTTCGATCCAGAGGCCGGGCAGCGCAAGTTCGAAGAGGTTTGGGGCAAGCCGCAAACGCGGGCACCGGCTTCGCTAGCTGCCGACTGGCCGGCCAATCTTGATCCCATCGACGAATATCGCGCCGTTGCAGAGCGACGAGCCCGGATGATCGATAGCCTGGAAAGGGTTCTCGGTACTCACAAGGTTCTGATTAGTGCCACTACTGTCATGGAGCCGCGTCCTTTCAATGAATGGGGATATTTTGGACGCGAGTTTATCTTCACGTCCTATACCGCCCATACGTCCATGATGAACCTGATCGGGTACCCGGCAATTTCCGTGCCTTGCGGCCTGCGCAATGGCCTTCCGGTCGGCATGCAGATCATCGCGCGGCAAGGACAGGAAGACTTGCTACTCCGTGTCGCTGAGGCAGTGCAAAAGCTCTATCCAACACCTCATCCGCCGAGTGCCATCTGAGATGGATTTTTTTGGCATTGATGCCCTGAGCGAACTGTCTCAGACGGGCGACATTAAAGGAATCCTCAAGCCGCCTGCCACCATAACGATCAGTTCGCCAAAATCGTCTTGCGGGAAACAGTACGGCAAGTGGCCGGGTGCTTGCGGCGAGGCAGGGTGCCGGTGTGTTGATGCTGGCCGATGCGGGAGAACTGGCTGCATGCCGAGTCACCTAGAAAAACTGCAGTCAGTCTTTCGTCCTCATTCAGTTTCGGACAAAAACGATCTAGTTATAAGAGGCTCTTCTATGATCCATTCGTATCGAGACAAGCGCTCGATCCTACATGCGCGTGTGGGATTAATCCGTCGATCGCACCTGATAAAAACAGCACGCAATGGCCCCTCGAATGCCGGAGCGGCGATCGCGGCCGGCGCTTTGGCGCTGTGCGGCCTTGGCAGCGGGTCTGCCATGGCCGCGTCCTTGCACCAGACGGCGCAGCAAGCCTGTGATGCGCTCGCCAAGGCCAAGGTGCCGGCTGAGCGTATCGGCCTGCGTACGCGCGGGGCGGTGGTGACGAGTGCAACGTTTGTCAAGCCGACTGCGGTTTTGCCGGAGCACTGTCTAGTGAAAGGCGAGATCACCTCGGTGGACGCGAACGCGGAACCGATCAGGTTCGCCGCCGCTTTTCCAACCCGATGGAACAGGAAACTCATGCAGCTTGGTGGCGGGGGATGGGATGGTTTCGTGCCCGATGTTACTGGCGAGGTTCTTCCCGGATTCAGGTTTAGCACAGGTCCCGGGCAACCGGTTCCGCTGGCGCGAGGATATGTCGTGCTGGGAGATAATTCCGGACACTCCGATGCGGCCTTTGGCGGAGTGTCATCTGTTTCCGGCAAGCCCGAAGCCGATTTCATGGCTTGGGCGCTGAACGAGGAAATGCTTCGCAACTTTGCTGCCGACCATATTAAGAAGACTCATGACGCGGTCGCTGCTCTGGTCAGCATGCGCTATGGCGAAGCCGTCGAGCGATCATACTTCCAGGGCAGTTCCCGCGGCGGCGCGGAGGCTATGCTGGCTGTCCAGCGTTTCCCGGCCGATTACGACGGCGTCTACGCGCTTTATCCAGCGTTCAACTGGGTTCCTCTGTTCTTGAAGTTCCATGAGATCGGCCGTTCGATGCGGATCAATGGTGGTGCCGGCTGGATCAGTCCGGCCAAGGCGCAACTGCTTCACGATGCGGCGATTGCGACCTGCGATTCACTCGACGGCGCGCGAGATGGACTGATCAGCAATGTCCGGGCCTGCAGGTTCGATCCAGGCTCGTTGCGATGCCCGGACGGAGCGGACCGTGGCGACAACTGCCTCTCAGACGCGCAACTCGCGACAACACGCCTCCTCTACTCTCGGACATTATGGGACATTTCCTTCGCAAACGGCGTAAGATCGGCGGCTGCCTATTTGCCGGGTACTGCGTTCGCAACTTCGGTGAACAGCGCCTTCGGCTCCAGCCCGGAATACAGCCATGACTTCGCCCGGCTTGGCGGCATCCATGCGATGGGAGACAGGTTCATCAGGGGCGTGATCCTGCGTGACCTGAATGCCAACACTTTGTCTTTCGACTCGAAAAAACCAGGCAGATATGGCGCGCGAATCCGGCAAGCTTCGGCATTGCTTGATGCCACCAATCCGGATGTCAGCGCTTTCCTGGCGCGAGGCGGCAAGTTCATCCTCGTGCACGGGCTGGCTGACCCACTACCGGCAGCCACTGCGACCGCTGAGTATTACAAGGCCATGGTCCGCAAGTTCGGGCAGGCGAAGCTGAACAAGTCTGTCCGCTTCTACACGATTCCGGGCTACGCGCATGGTGGCGGTCCCTTCGACGTCACATTCGGCGGTCCGGCTGCCTTTCGCGACAACCCGAACGCGGCGATCGGAGGGATTCCAATCCTCGACGCATTGGAGAACTGGGTGGAGAACGGAGTAGCTCCAGGCCATCTGGTTGCGTCGACCGCGACCCGGACGCGACCGCTGTGCATCTATCCGACCTGGCCGAAGTACAAAGGCGCAGGAAGTCTGGACAAAGCGGCCAGTTTCGAGTGCGCCAATTAGAGCGATTCTCGAGCGTTTTGAATCGCGAGGGGATTCGAGGGGATTGAACGAACTCGCTGACGCTCGACTGGCGCCTTGGGGCTGGCGGGAATGACCCCCTGGTGGGAGGATTTGGTTGCTGAAGACCAACCCCTCACCAGGAGTTCATCCCATGACAGATG
>NZ_LXYF01000077.1:0-19796 GCF_002894065.1 Sphingobium sp. SA916 | reverse complement strand
TCGGGCAAGATCATGCGCCGCATCCTGCGCAAGATCGCGGAGGGCGAGGTGTCGCCCCAGGCGCTGGGGGACATATCGACGCTGGCCGAGCCGGCCATTGTGGAGGAATTGATCCGGAACCGGGCCCGGTGATGCTTTCGGCCCCTGGGTCTCATCGAAACCCGCAGCCTTGGCGGGTTCCGATCGTCTGGAAATCGCTCTAGCGGAAGACCGGCACGCTTCCCGATGCCGTCCTTGCAGGGCCCTCCTGCCTCAGCCGCTGGGCGATCTCCGCGATCCGCCCTTCGCCCTCCGCAAGGGCGGCGGCTGTCGTGTGCACCGAATAGGAACCGAGGTGAAGCGGATGGGGATGCGGCCGTGCGGACCCCAGGACGAAGATCGCGCCCGCATCGCCCGCCTGGAGCGTGATCGCCTCCTCTCCCGGCTCGAACAGCGCCATCTCGCCCTGCGCTATCGGGGCGGAGCCGGAAAGACCGCCCTTCGCTACCGCCGCCCAAGCGAGCGAATGGCCGGGGGGCGGTGCGTAGGTCCAGCTTTCCCCGGCTTGCAGGCGGACCAGCAGATAGGTGATCCCGTCAGGCGCGCGGACCGGGCTCTGCGCGCCCGCGTGTCGGCCCAGGATCACATAAGCGGGGCCGGCCATGGGCATATGGTCCGCCTCTATATATTGGCTGTCGACCGGTCCGTTCTCCAGTTCGGGCGGCAGGGCGATCCAGAGCTGGAAGCCCTGCATCAGCGCCGAGCGTCCGGCGGACAGTTCCTTCCCGTGCCAGACGCCGCCGCCCGCGCGCATCCATTCCACGCCGCCGAAGGCCAGCGTGCCGGTGCCCGCCTGCGGATCGTCATAGGTCACGTCCCCTTCGGTGAAGACGGTGACGGTCGCGATGCCCGAATGGGGATGCAGCGGCATGGCGGCGGAAAGCTGCCGCATGTCGCCTGCAAACAGGTCGAGGAACACGAAGGGCTTCAGATAGCGGCCCAGATCGGACGGGCTCATCAGCCGGACGATCGAACCATGTCCGCTGCCGCGCGTGCGATGAACGACCGGGCGGGGGGCCGCCGTGCCGGCCATCATTCCATGAAGGGTTGCCATAATGCTTCCTGTTCCTGCTTCGCAGCGATCGAGACGATGATTTATGGCGGCGGGAATCGGGATGCCAGGCCCATTTCCTCAAAGCATCGTTGCCATATCCGGAACGATCGCCCGGCGCGTCACCCTGCCGCCGCCCTTTCCGCCTGCATCCAGGCGAGTTCGGCCAGTTCCGGGAACGCGTTCGCCCGTTCGCGCGCCTGGGCCGAGGCGGCGGTGCCGCGCAGCGCCCTGCCCTTGATGCCGTGGAAGATCGCCGCCAGCCGGAAGAAGTTGAAGGCGACGTGGAAATCATGATCGGGGATCGCCTGCCGTCCGGTCCGGCGGCAATAGGAGGCCACATACTCCGCCTCGGTGGGAATGTTGAGCGCGGCGATATCCATGCCGCCCAGTCCCGCGACGATGTGGGGCGGCATCCGGTACATCATCGCATGATAGGCGAAGTCCGCGAGCGGATGGCCGAGCGTCGACAATTCCCAGTCGAGCACCGCCAGGACGCGGGGTTCGGTGGGGTGGAAGATCATATTGTCGCAACGGAAGTCGCCATGGACGATCGACGTCTGGTCGTCCGGCGGAATATGCGCCGGCAGCCATTCGACCAGCCGGTCCATGTTCCGGTCCCGCCCGGCATCGGCATCCTCCAGATATTGCCTGGACCAGCGGTCGATCTGACGCTGGAAATAATTGCCGGGGCGGCCATAGTCGGCCAGTCCGATCGCTGCATAATCCAGGCTGTGCAGCCGGGCCAGCGTCTCGTTCATCGCGTCGAAATAGGCAGGGCGGTCATGGCTGGCGACCTGCGGGAAGCTGGCGTCCCAGAATATCCGCCCCTCGACCATGTCCATGACATAGAAGGGGGTGCCGATGACCCCTTCGTCGACGCAGAGGGCATGGACATGGGCGACCGGAAATCCCGCCGATCCCAGCGCGGACAGCACGCGCGCCTCCCGCTCGACGGCATGCGCGCCCTTTACCAGCCGGCCCGGCGGCTTGCGGCGCAGCACATAGTGGCGACCTGGCGTGACGAGCTTGTAGGTGGGATTGCTCTGCCCGCCCCTGAACTGTTCGACGCGGAGCGGTCCCGAATAGCCATCGACATGATCCGCCATCCATCGCGCCAGACCGGCTTCATCGAACCGGTGCGCCTCCCGAACGGCGACGGTGCCGGCGTTTTCCGCTTCACCGGTGCTCATGGCACGTCCCCCGGATGGGCGCGCCCGATGGCCTTGGCGAGCGACCATTTGTGCACCTCCGTAGGTCCGTCATAGATGCGGAAGGCCCGGATTTCGCGGAATATCTGCTCTACCACCGTGTCGCCGCTCACCCCGGTCCCGCCCATGACCTGCACGCAGCGGTCCGCGATCCGCCACAGCGCTTCGGATACCGCCACCTTCGTCATCGAGCTTTCGATGATGCCGGGCGCGCCGGAGTCCAGCACGCCCGCGCACCAGTCGATCATCAGTTCCGACTGTTTCAGGTCGATCAGATTGTCCGCCAGCATGAAGCCCACGCCCTCATGGTCGATCAGCGGCTTGCCGAAGGCCTGTCGCTTGACGGCATAGCCGCGGGCGATGTCGTGCGCGCGCCTCGCGCTGCCCCACCAGCGCATGCAATGGGTGAGGCGCGCGGGCGCCAGACGCACCTGCGCGTAGCGGAAGCCCTGATCGACCTCCCCGAGTATCCGGGTCGCGGGCACCCGCACGCCGTCGAGCCGCACGACGGCATGGCCGCCGGGCATGGTCCCATCGATGGTGTCGAGCAGCCGCTCGACGGTGATGCCGGGGCTGTCCATGTCGACAAGGAACATGGTGGCCGACTCCCCCGTGCGCGCCATGACGATCGAGAAGGCAGCGCCCTCCGCGCCTGTCGCGAAGCTCTTGCGCCCGTCGATGATCCAATGGTCGCCATCGGGGCGCGCCACGGTCCTGAGCATCGAGGGGTCGGAACCGGCCCCATCCTCGTCCGCCGGTTCGGTCATCAGGAAGGCCGACCGCGTCGTCCCGGCGGCAAGCGGCCGGAGGAAGCGGTCGATCTGCGCCGGGGTGGCCACGCGGGCGAGGAGGTGCATATTGCCCTCGTCCGGGGCCGCCAGGTTCATCGCCAGCGGTCCGAGCGGCGAATAGCCGGCCGACCGGAACAGCCGCGCCGTCGCGGCATGGTCCAGCCCCTGTCCGCCCAGTTCCGGCGGCAGATGGGGGGCGATGAGGCCGGCATGGCGCGCCCGCGCCCGCAAATCCTCGACCAGCGCGTCCGATGGGCCGTGACCGCCGATCCGGGGGTCGGTTTCGAAGGGGATCACCACGTCGCGGATGAAGGCGTCCGTTCGCGCGAGCAGTTCGTCCAGACTATCCCGCGTCATGGATGCGATAGCCGCGTCACTGCGCAAGATAGCCGCCATCGATCACCAGTTCGGCGCCGGTCATGAAGCTGGATTCGTCGCTGGCGAGGAACAGCACGCCATTGGCCAGTTCGATCGGCTGGCCCATGCGTCCCAGCGGCGTCGCCGCCACCACCCCGGCGCTGGTTTCCTCCGCCTGATCCTCCAGCACCATGGGGGTGGCGATGATGCCGGGATGGATCGAGTTCACCCGCACATTGTCCGGCGCATAGGTGACGGCGGCATGTTTGGTCAGGTGCCGGACGGCCGCCTTGGACGCATGATAGGCGGCCGCGCCGGGGACCGCCGCGATCCCCCAGATCGACGAGAAATTGACGATCGACCCCGCCCTTTTGGCGCGCATGCCCGGCAGCACGGCGCGCATGCCCAGGAAGACGCCGGTCTGGTTGACCGCGATCACCCGGTCCCAGTCGGCCAGATTCTCATCGGCAAGCGGCAGTTGCGACCCGCCGATGCCCGCATTGTTGACGAGGATGTCGACGGCGCCATGACGCGCCACGATGCCCTCCACCAGCTCCGCCCATTGCCCTTCGTTCGCGACGTCCATGATGGAAAAGCGGATCGCCGGATCGTCATAGGGCGCGTCGGGCGGGTTGACGTCGGTGACATGAACCTGCGCGCCCTCGCGGGCGAAGAGTTCCGCGGTGGCGCGGCCGATGCCGCGCCCCCCGCCGGTGATGATGGCAACCTTGCCCTGCAACCGCCCCATATGATGTCCTTTCGATCCTTCAGCCGATCCCGCCGTCGACGGTGATTTCCGCGCCGGTGACGTAGCTCGCCTCGTCGGAGGCGAGGAACAGCACCAGCCGGGCCACCTCGTCGGTGGTTCCGATGCGCTTCATGGGGATCATGTCCTCGTAGAATTTCAGCCGTTCGGGCGTGTTCTCGCCCAGCATCGGCGTGTCGATGATGCCGGGATGGATCGAATTGACGCGGATGCCGAGCGGCGCGAGTTCCGACGCCGCCAGCTTGCTCATGCCGCGCACGGCCCATTTGCTGGTGGCATAGGCGAAGATGCCGGGAACATTGCCCAGGCCCGCGCCCGACGAGATGTTGACGATGGCGCCGCCGCCGGTCTTCGCCATCGCCTCCGCGGCGGCGCGCATCCCCAGGAAGACGCTGAGCTGATTGACGCGATAGTGCAGGTCCCACAGCGCGGCGTCCGTCTCCAGCAAGGGCGCGGGCTTGTAGACGCCCGCATTGTTGACCAGAATGTCGATCTTCCCGAAGCGCTCCTCCGCCTCGCGCACGACCCGCGCCCAATCGGCCTGTTCCGCCACGTCATGGCGAACGAAATGACCGTTGGCTCCCAGTTCGGCGGCGACCGCCGCTCCGGCTTCGTTGAGGTCGGTGACGACCACCTTCGCGCCCTCCGCCGCGAACAGCCGCGCTTCCGCCGCGCCCTGGCCGCTTGCCGCGCCCGTGATCAGGGCGACCTTGCCTTGCAGCCTGCTCATGCGAACCTCTCCTCCTTCATGGCGATCACCAGCGCCGGTCCTTGCCCCACAGGAACCGCGCCTCGTCCCGGCTGGTGTAATCGGGGTCGAGATAGATGTGCATGCGGGCGATCAGCGCGCCGCGAAATTCGAAGACGCTGCAAAAGCGCCCGCCCGGCGTCGTGCCGCCTTCCCATGTCGCGCCTTCCCTGTCTTCGCCGCGCGTGGTGCCTTCGACCACCACGCTGTCGCCGCTCTCGATGAAGCGCAGCCCGTCAATATCGTGCCCGAACGCCTTGAACGAACCCACAAGGCCGGCGGCGAAGGCCATGAAGTCATCGCGACCCCGGCCGATGCCGAATTTGGGAAAGAAAAATTCGAAATCGTCGGTGAACCCGTCGAGCATGTCGGGCCGACCCGCGTCGCCCCGCCGGAAATAGTCGATCACCGCCATGATGCGGGGCGAATGGTCCTGCTGCTCGGCCATGGGCTCTCCCTCCCTGTCGATTGCTCTAGAAGGTGACATTGTCGCCGCCCTTCAGCGCCAATATCTCACGCGTCTCCGCCGGTGTCGCCACCTCCAGCGACAAAGGCTCCAGGATCGACCGGATCAGCCGCACCTGTTCGGCATTGGACCGGGCGAGCCGTCCCTTGCCCGCATAGAGCGAATCCTCCAGCCCGACGCGGACGTTCGCGCCGTTGATCGCGCCCATGGTGACGAAGGGGATCTGGTGCTTGCCCGCCGCCATGACCGACCAGCGATAATCGTCCCCGAACAGCTTGTCCGCGATGCGCCTGGCGTGGAGCAGGTTTTCCGTGTCCGCGCCGGTGCCGCCGAGCAGGCCGAAGATGGATTGCACGAACAGCGGCGGCGTCACCAGCTTGCGGTCCAGGAAATGGGCGAGCGTATAGAGATGGGCGGTGTCGTAGCATTCGAACTCGAACTTGGTGCCATGACCCTTGCCCAGCCGCTCCAGGATCAGCTCTATATCCCTGAAGGTGTTCTTGAAGATCCAGTCGCGCGACGCCTCCAGATGCGCCGCTTCCCAGTCATGTTGGAAGCTCTTGTAACGCTCCAGCATGGGATACATGCCGAAATTCATCGATCCCATGTTGAGCGAGCAAAGCTCCGGCGATGCGCGCAGCGGCGCGGCGAGCCGCTCGTCGAGCGACATGCCCTGGCCGCCGCCCGTCGTGATGTTCACCACCGCGTCGGTCGCCTGCTTGATGCGCGGCAGGAACTGCATGAACACATCGGGATCGGGCGTCGGCCTGCCCGTCTCCGGGTCCCGCGCATGAAGATGGAGGACGGATGCGCCCGCCTCGGCCGCCTCGATCGCCTGTTGCGCGATCTCGTCGGGCGTCACCGGCAGATGGGGGGACATGGTGGGGGTGTGGACGGCGCCGGTCAGGGCGCAACTGATGATGACCTTCGACACGCGGTTCAATCCTTCGCTGCGGGAAGCCGGATCAGCAGCTTCCCCTGATTCTGCCCGGAATAGAGGCGCGCTATCGCGCCGGGGGCCTCGCCAAGCCCTTCCAATATGTCCTCGCGGTAATGCAGCCGTCCCTCGCGCAGCCAGGCCGACAATTGGGCGACGGCCTCATCGAAGCGATCGGCATAGTCGAACGTCAGGAATCCGCGCATCGTCGCGCGCTTCACCAGCAGGTGACGCTCGGGCCGGGCGCCCTGCGGCCAGGGATCCCAGCTTGCGATGGAGGCGGTGCCGCAAACGGCGATCCGCGCATGCAGGCGCAAATGGCGCAGCACCGCGTCGCTGATCGGCCCGGCTATATTGTCGAAATAAATGTCGACCCCGTCGGGACAGGCGCGGGCGATGGCGGCATCCAGATCGGGCTCGCCGCGATAGTCGATCGCGGCGTCATAGCCGAACTCGTCCAAGCACTGGCGCCGCTTTTCCGGCCCGCCCGCCAGGCCGACGGTGCGGCAGCCCGATATGGCGGCGATCTGGCCCACGCACGACCCCACCGAACCCGCCGCCGTCGAGACGAGCACCGTCTCGCCGGGACGGGGGGCGCAGATATCGAGCAGCCCGAAATAGGCGGTGACGCCGTTCAGCCCCAATATGCCCAGATAGAGCGACAGCGGCAGATCGGTGTCCGGGACGCGCAGCAATATGGCGGACGGGTCGACCGCCGCATGCTCCTGCCAGCCGAACAGGCCCATAACCCTGTCGCCCGGCGCGAAATCGCCATGCCGCGATTCCACCACCTCTCCGACGGCGAAGGCGCGCATGACGTCCCCGACATGGATCGGGTCGGAATAGTTGCTCGCATCGCTCAGCCAGCCCCGCATGGCGGGCTCGACGGACAGATAATGGTTGCGCACCCATATCTGTCCATCGGCGGGAACGGGCATGGGGCGTTCCTCCAGCGCGAAATGCTCGCTCTGGGGAATGGCCTGCGGACGGCGCGCAAGGATGACGGCATGGTTCATCGCATCAATAGCTGTAGCTGAGCGTCGCGCCATAAGTGGCGGGCATGCCGGTGGTGCGCGCCACCGTATCGACCACATGGGTGACGGTGGTGACGTAGAATTTATTGGTGACGTTGCGGCCCCAGAGCTGGAACTTCCATCCGCTGTCCGGGCTTTCGATGCCGACCCGCAGGTCGAGCACGGCATAGCCGGGCAGGGCGAATTCGGGCGCTCCCCCGAACGCCGCCACGCTGCGCGAGCGGTAGCGGACATTGCCGCCCAGCGAGAGGTCGAGATTGCCGGTCAGCGCGAAACGATAGTCGAGATCGCCGTTGAGCTGCCATTTTGGCGTGCTGGGAAAGGGTTCGCCCTTGATGTCGACGACGGCGGCATAGGGATCGTTGGCGAGGAAGCTCCGGTCGACGCGCGAGTCGACATAGGTCGCGCCGCCATTGAAGGTCAGCCCGTCGACGGGCCGCCAGTTGACGCTCAGCTCCGCGCCGCGGACGCTCGACCTCGGAACCTGCACCAGCCCGGGCAGATTGCCGAAGGCGGTGGTGATGTAGCCGATGATCTGCTTGTCGTCATATTTGTAATAGAAGCCCGCGCCCGTCAGTTGCAGCCGCCGGTCGAGCAGCGAAAGCTTGAAGCCGGCCTCATAGGCGAGCACCGATTCCTGCGTCACCGGGTCGAACTGGCTGGGGAAAAGGCCGGGCACCGTCGGGAAGCTGCCCGCCTTATAGCCGCGCGTGACGTTGGCGTAGAGCAGGCTGTCGGGATTCGGTTTCCAGTTGAGGCTGGCGCGCCAGGAAATATTATCCTCCTTCAGCGACTTTTCGACGCTGGGCACCGGGATGAAGGGCGTGCCATAGCCGACTTCGCCCAGCGTCGCGCAGGCGCCCGGCGCGAGCGCCACCGTCGGCGGATCGAAATTGCGCGACAGGTTCGACAGGAAGCTGAACGCGTTGGAGATCAGGCCGTCCCCCACGTCCAGCAGGCAGCCGCTGAACCGGTTGCGCTGGTCGCTGTAGCGCGCCGAAACCTGCGCCGTCACCCTGTCCGTCAGCTCATAGTCGAGGCTGCCGAACACCGCCTTGGTCGAGATCTTCTGATGGTTGCTGTTGATGAAGGATGTGTAGCGGAACGGCCCCACGCCGCTGTTGCTGGCGACATAATCGCCGCGCTGGTCGTCCCCGGTGGTGTCGTGGCTGTAATTGCCGCCGAGCATCCAGCGGATCGGACCCGCCATGCCCGCGAGCCGCAATTCCTGCGACACCGTCTCTATGTCGGCGTTGATCGTCAGCAGGAAATTATTCTGCGGCACGCCGTCGGTGTCGCTGGGCGAACGCTGCCTGAACCGCGAATAGGCGCTGATCGAGGTCAGGGTCACGGCATCGCTGACGTCCAGGTCGCCGCGCAGCGAGAATTGGTAGAAGCTGTCGTCGCGGCGAAGGTCGGCGCCGGGGTCCCAGTCCGCGATGCGGCTGCGGTTGGGGGCCGGGACGGCGGCTTCCAGTTCTGCCGTGATGTCGGTATAGCCGCCCGCCGACGGAGCCACGGTCGGGGCATATTTCACGAACTGCGCCGCCTGCGTCTCGCTCCGGTCGATCCAGCCATTGGCGTTGAATTCGAAGCGCAGCGTGTCGGTGGGCTCCCAATCGAGCAGCAGGCGGGCGGTGGAATAGTCCCGGCGGCCGAGGCGGTCGGACGGGCGGGTCTGGCTGATCTGCCAGCCGTCGCGATATTCGTGGCGCACCGCGAGCCGCGCCTTCAGATTGGCCGCGATGGGGCCGCTGACGAAGCCCTGCGCATCCACCTGGTCGAACCGGCCATAGCTGAGGTCGATGCCGGCGGCGAGGTGGTCGGTCGGCTTGGCCGCGATATAGTTGATCGCGCCGCCGGTCGAATTCTGACCGAACAATGTGCCCTGCGGCCCTTTCAGCGCCTCGACGCGCTCGACGTCGAGAGACGCCCCCTGCGTCATGGCGAGATAGGGCAGGGGCACCTGGTCGACATAGACGCTGACCGCCGGGGCCACGGCGACGGCGACGTCGTAGAAGCCGATGCCGCGCATCGTGAAGACCGGCGTGCCATAGGCGCTCGGCTGATAGGTGAAGCCGGGAACGATCTTCACCAGGTCCGACGGCTGGGTCACGCCCGCATTTTCAAGCTGGCTGGCGGAGGCCGCCGTGATGGAGACCGGCACGTCGTTCAGCCGTTCCTCACGCTTCTGCGCGGTGACGATGATCTCGCCCACGGCAAGGTCGCGTTGCGGCGCGGCTTCGGCCTGTTCGGCCGGGGATTGCGCATGGCTGCACAGCGGAGCGACGAGCGCGCTGGTCGCGAGCAGGACGCATATGGGCTTCCTCATTTTTCCTCTCCCTCGTTCAAGCCCTGACTGCCTGATCTGGTGGGGCAGCCGGGTTGTTTGTTCATTCCTTGGCGCGGCATCTTCCCGGGCCGCATGCCCTTCGTTCAGGTCAGCGGCGGGCGCGCTTCCACAGCCGCCGGGCAAGGCGCCAGACCGGCGGGGCCGGAACGGTCGGACGGAAGTGGGGCGCATGATCGCGGCGCGCCGATTGTCCGCGAGCGGGCGGCGACATACCAAATGCTCTCGATGAACATCGCATTTCCTCTCCGGAAAGCCCTGTTGTCCTGCCGCCCCGCCCCGCATCGATCGTGGGGGTCAGGGGCGGTTGGCGGTCTTTCGATGCGGCGCCTTGATGTCGTGGACAATCTCGGCGCCGCCGGTTCGCCCTGTCGGCTCGGCTTTTCTTTTCGGGTTTCTGTGACCGTAGAATGCCATGCCGGCGGGCTGTGTCAATATAAAACTCTACATATGTGGAGTATTTCTCAGCCTCCCATTTACGCGCCTGTTATCCGGCTTCTTTGCCCGCCCAGCGACATGCCGCTGACCCCGTCGTGCAGCGTCAGATTGAGCTCGTCGCCCGGTTGCAGGAACCGGCCCAGCGTCTTCATTTCGACGCGCATGCCATCGCGGCGCGCGGCGTCGTTCAGCAGGTTGGTCTTGAGCAGTTCGATCAGGCCCGGCGTGCCTTGCGCGATGACGCCGCCCGGCGTTCCGGTCAGCACCATGTCGCCGGGCTTCAGGTCCATGATCGCCGCGATCTGGGTCAGCGTTTCGGCGGGCTTGTAGATCAGCTGTCCAGTGTTGGCGGACTGGCGGACCTTTCCGTCATAGGTCAGCGAAAGTTCCAGATTGTCGACCGTCGCCGCGACCTCTTCGGGTTCGAGCAGATAGAAGACCGGCCCGGCCGGGCAGAAGGTGCGATAGCTCTTGCCCTGGAACCATTGCATGAAGGACGCGCCGAACATGGTGTCGCGCGCCGACACGTCGTTGCACAGGACCACGCCGGCAAGATAGGAGCCGAGATTGCCGGCCGTCACGGTGGTTCCCGCCTCCAGCGGACGGCGCAGGACGATGCCGACCTCCACCTCATAATCCAGAAGCTCGACCCCCTTGGGACGGACGATGTCGGCATAGGCGCCGCAGAGCGACGAACTCGCCTTGGCGAAAAGGAGGTTCTCCTTGCGCACATGATGACCGGCCTCCGCCGCATGCTCATCATAGTTGAGCCCCTGGCAGATCAGCGTCGCATCGGGGGTGACGGGGCTCAGCAGGGCGCTCGCGGCGAAGCGCACCGCCTCGCCCGTGGCGGTCAGGTCCGGCGCGGCTTCGATCGCGCCGATCAGTTCGCCCAGGGTCCTCGCGCCGCTCGCAATGCCCCGCCCTTCGACCCGGTCGGCCGGCCCCTCGGGCGCATCGCCGGTCAGCACGGCCCAGCGCGGGCCCGCGCCTTCATCATAGCGGACGATCATCAATGCCATCATTCTACTCCTGCATTCCAATGGGGATGTCAGCGAAGCCAGGGGCGCGGGGGCGCCAGCAGGGCGTCGACGATATTGCGGACGAGCGGGGGGGCGTCGGCCGGGGCGGGGGCGGGCGGCCGCATGGAATCGGGCAGGTCGTCGCCCCAGGACCAGAGGTCGCCGCGGGACAGCGGATGGAAACCGGTCGGATAATCGGCGGTCATCAGGTCGCCGTCCGCATAATGTTCCCATTCGTCCCCGGCGGAGTCCTTCCAATAATCGAAGACCTGACTGCCGAGCACATGGCGGCCGATGCCCCAATAATGGTTCCAGCCCCTGCCGCGCAGATATTGCTGGCCCTGCCCCACCGCATCGACGTCGATCGTCTCGGTCGAGATGTGCAGCAGGCGCGATTCCGGCCCGGCGAGCAGCGCGAGGCTGTGATGGTCGGCGGGCTCCGCGCCCCGGTCGAAGCGGAAGAAGCCCAGCACCGGCGCATCCTCGCCCACGGTCGCGACGTCGGTCGGGAGATAGCCGAAATGGCGCCGGTACCAGGTGGCGGTCCGTTCGAAGTCCGGCGTCTGGAGCACGACATGGCCGATGCGGAACACCGGCGCGGGCGCGGTCGGCGTCCGGACCGGCCTGTCGATGCGGCGGCTGGCCACGGGCGAGTTGACCTCGGTCAAGGGCTCCCGCACCGGCAGCGGCTCCAGCGGCGCCGCGCCCCAGAGCAGGTCGACGCGCACGCCCTCCGGATCGAAGAGGCGCACCCGCTCGCCGCCGCCCGGCGCATCCGTCGCTTCGACCGGCGACTGGGTGGCGGTGGACAGCCGATCGAGATCGGCGCGGTCCCTGGCGGCAAGGCCGAAGCCGACGAAGGCATCCCGCTCCGATGCGATCAGCTCGACGCAATAGGGTTGCGGTCCATAGCCCCGGAAATGGCGCTGCCCGCCGCTGCCGCCCGCGACCGGCACGAAGCCGAAATCCTCCAGGAAGTGCGCCATGGCGTCGATGTCGCGCCGCTCGAAGCTCACATGGACGACGGCGTCCGCCCGGACGATGGGGTCGACTTGACCGATCATGACCTTGCTCCCCTGATCCGGTCGATCACCGCCATCGGGTCTTCCGGCATGGCGTCGCCGCGCCAGGCGACATGCTGGTCGGGGCGGATCAGCACGAAATCGCGCTCGTAGATCCGCCGGGCATGCGCGTCGCGAATGTCGAGCAGGTCGACCGGCACGCCCCGCTCGCGCGCGGCGTCGAGCAGCGGCTGGGCCGAGGCGTCGGTGAAGCGGACCAAAGTGAACCAGGGCCCCAGCCGGTCGAAGATGGCGCTGCCATCCTCCAGGAACAGATGCGGCGCCCGCATGCCCGGCCAGGTGCTGGGCACATAATCGCGCAGCCGCCATTCCGGTTCGTCGCATTCATGGCAGACGATCGGCGACTGGCGGTAGCGATGGTCGAGTTCGATGCCCCGCGATTCATTCTCCGCATTGCCGAGTTCCGCGATCAGCGCGCCATAGGCGTCGCGCGCGGCGGCCCCCTCCGGCGTGTCGTCATGGATGATCGGGGCATAGGCTTCCGCGATCTTCAGGCGCACGCCCATATGCAGGCGCGACGCGTCGACAATGGCGCGGCCCACCGGCCGGCGCTCCGCCTCTATGCTGTCGAGCAGGGCGGGGCCGCCCCAGCCCTGCAGGATGGCGGCGTATTTCCAGGCGAGGTCGACGGCGTCGCCTATCCCGGTGTTCATGCCGTAACCGCCGGTCGGGATCACCTGATGCACGGCATCGCCCGCCATCCACACCCGCCCGCGCCCATATCCGTTCGCCAGCACCAGATGCGGCGACCAGGGGTTCGCCTGGATCACCTCGATCGGGAATTCCCGGCCCAACGCATCGAAGGCGAGTTGCCGGGGATCGATGGCCGCCGCGTCCGCCCCTTCGGGCAGCATGCAGTGGAGCGTCCAGATCTCCGCATCGTCCTGCGCGATCAGCGTGCTGCCGGCGGGCGACTGATAATGCCAGGCGATGCCGAAGCGCTGGAGCAGGTCGCGCGCCTCCGACCGGAAATGCACCATGAAGAAGCGGGCGACATTATATTGCCCGTCCCAGGCATAGCCCAGCTTCTCGCGGATGATGCTGCCGCCGCCGTCGCAGCCCGCGAGCAGGGCGCAGCGCTGCCGTTCGGTGCGCCCCGTCGCGACTTCGCGCAGATGGACCGTCACCCCTTCGCCATCGTCGTCGAAGCCCTCGACCGCCCAGCCGAACCGCATTTCGACCAGCGGAGATTCTTCCAGCAACCCGCGCAGCAGCGGTTCCAGGACGACCTGGCTCAACCGCATATAGGGTTCCAGCGGCTGCGACCCGTCATTGTTGGCGCGGATTTCTTCCCGCCAGCTTTCGACGTCGGGATAGCGGAAGCGGGCCAGTTCCCACTCGTTCAGCCGCGTCACCCAGGAAACGTCCATCGGATTGCCGCGCGGCACGGCGACGTCGCGTATCTTCTCCGCAATGCCCATGCGGCGGAACAGCTCCATGCTGCGGCCATTGGTCACGTCCATCTTCGGATGGCGCGTGGTCGAGGGATTGCGTTCGAGCAGCAGCGTGCGAACGCCGCGGCTTTGAAGCTCAAATGCGGTGGTAAGGCCGACCGGCCCCCCACCCGCTACGATGACTGGAACATCCACGGGGCATCTTCTCCATCACGGTCATTGCCGTCTGGAGAGCAGGGCTAACATGCCCTGCCGCAGGAGTCCATAAAAACTCTACAGTCGTGGAGTTTATTTGAAGACAGCGCGTTCGACGAGGTTCCAATAGCGTTCGACGGCCTCCTCATTCCTGATGGAAAAGCCAATGGTTTCCGCCATTTCGCGGTTGAGCGACGACAGGGTGGAGGTCATGCCGATGAGCATGTAATAGACATGATCGGGATCGCCCTGCAGGAGCTGGCCCTCCGCCTGCGCCGCCCGGATCTGGGGCAGGATGCGGTCGCGGGTCTTGCTGAGAACCTTCTCGACCAGCCAACCGATTCTCGGACTCGATCCCTGATTCTCGCGCAGCATGAAATGGTGGAACGCGGTATGTTCGACCGTGAAGCGCAGGAAGGTCCGGAACTCGGCCCGCACGCGCTCTGACGCGGACATTCGGGAATCGGGGGGAATGGCCTCGTCCCACATGGTCTCGATCTGCTCGAAGGCATATTCGGCCACCGCCTTCCACAGCGCCTCCTTGGTGCGGTAATGATAGGTGATCAGCGTATATTCCAGGCCCGCGCGTTCCCCGATGCGGCGCACGCTGCTGCCGTCGAACCCGCGCTCGGCAAATTCGTTGAGCGCCGCCTCCAATATCGCCTGGCGCGTTTCGACGGACCGCTGCTGTTCGCGCCGGTTGGTCTTCCGCCGCTGGCCGGGCTGTTTCGCGGCGGCGCTTTCGTCCGGGGCCTTTTTGCGGTTTGTCTCTGCCATTGAGCCTCCAAATTGCAGCCGTGAAGCGGAAGCGTGCCCGTGTCCCCCGGCATCCCGCCCTGCCGCCGTGATCGGGATCGACGTTGGAAGGAGGGCAAGCCGCCTTCGCGCACGCTCTACCCAAGTCAATCGCGCGGATCGAGTCCCGAAACCAGAATGTCGACCAGCTTTTCCGCCACGGTCCCGGCCGGCATCGCCCCTTCCGGATCGTACCAGCGCCCCGGCCAGTTGAGCGCCCCCGCCAGCGCGAAAGCAGCCATCTTCACGTCGATCCGTGCGATCGAACCATCGGCAACGGCGTCTTCGATCAACCTGCGCAAGGCATTGTCGATCTCCCGCTTCAGCGCGCGATAGCGCGGCCTGCTTTCCGGCGAGAGCACTTCGTCCCCGGTCCGGATCACGCATCGCCCGAAATCGTCCATGTTGACCTCGGCATAGCGGCGCAGGAAGCGCGTCAGCCGATGGCGGCCGTCGCCGGGCTCCCGCCGGGCCTGATCGGCCGCTTCCAGCAATTGCTGCAGGCCGATGGTGACGCATTCCAGCAGCACCTGATCCTTGTTGGCCAGATAGTGGTAGATGGTGCGCTTGGATATGCCCAGGCTGGCGGCGACGTCGTCCAGCGACGTCGCGTGAAACCCGCGTTCGTTGAACATCCGCACCGCCGCGCGCAGCACGGCCTCGCGCTTGGCAAGGCGCTCCGCCTCTTTCTGGGCGGGGGTGCGGAATGGTGAAGCGGCGTGCATCAATGTCCTCTTTTCTCCATCGGAGCGTTGACAGGAAACCCGGCGCGACGCAATACACCCAAAAGTGCATGAGTCACTCATGAGTTTCCGGAGGCTGAAATGGATCTGAAGGGAATGGCTGCCATCGTCACCGGCGGCGCGTCGGGATTGGGCGGAGCCACCGCCGCGCGTCTGGCGCGGGGCGGCGCCAGGGTGACGCTGTTCGACCTGAACGCCGAATTGGGGGCGGCCCATGCCGACGCCATTGGTGGCCAGTTCATGAAGGTCGACGTGACGGACGAGGGCGCCGTCGCGGCAGCGTTCGAACAGGCCGAGGCGCTGCACGGCGTCGCGCGCATCCTGGTCAACTGCGCGGGGATCGCGCCGGCGATCAAGACCGTCGGCAAGGAGCATGCGCCCCATCCGCTGGACGTGTTCAGGCGGACCGTCGAAGTGAACCTGATCGGGACATTCTGCATGATCGCCCGCTTCGCGGCTTCCCTGGCGAAGGCGGACGAGATCGAGGGTGAGCGGGGCGTCATCGTCAACACGGCGTCGGTTGCGGCGTTCGACGGCCAGATCGGCCAGGCCGCCTATAGCGCCTCCAAGGGCGGCGTCGTCGGCATGACCCTGCCCATCGCCCGCGACCTGGCGCAGCACAAGATCCGTGTGATGACCATCGCGCCGGGTATCTTCCTGACGCCCATGCTGGAGGCGTTCCCCCAGCATGTGCAGGATGCGCTGGGCGCGCAGGTGCCGCATCCCAGCCGCCTTGGGAAGCCCGACGAATATGCGCAGCTCGTGGACAGCATCATCGCCAATCCCATGCTGAACGGCGAGGTCATCCGACTGGACGGCGCGATCCGAATGGCGCCGCGTTGAGCGGCCCCGGCAGGCGAAGCGCTGGTTCCACGCGCGCGCCTGCCGCCTTCTGGAGCGGGGAACCGGTTTGGTCCGCCGCTCCTCCTCATGTCGAAGGAAGCTGAAAATGGCCGAAGCCTATATTGTCGAGGCGCTGCGTACTGCCGGCGGCAAGCGCAAGGGCGCGCTGTCGGGCGTTCATCCGGCGGATCTGGGCGCCGTGGTGCTGAACGCATTGGTCGACCGCAGCGGCATCGATCCCGCCGCGGTCGAGGATGTCATATTGGGCTGCGTCACGCAGGGCGGCGAACAATCCTTCGCCTTCGGCCGCAATGTCGTGCTGGCGTCGAAGCTGCCCGACAGCGTTCCCGCCGTCACCATCGACCGGCAGTGCGGATCGTCGCAGCAGGCGCTGCATTTCGCGGCGCAGGCGGTGATGTCCGGCACGCAGGATCTGGTGATCGCGGCCGGCGTGGAAAGCATGACGCGCGTGCCGATGGGCTCCAACTTCAATCTGCATGCGCAGGCGGGAATTGGGGAAGGGCCATGGCCCGCCAGCATCCGCGAGCGCTACGGCGTCAACGAGTTCAGCCAGTACCATGGCGGGCAGGCGATTGCCGACAAATATGGCTTCAGCCGCGAAGACATGGACGCCTACGCGCTGGAGAGCCATCGCAAGGCCGCGGCCGCCATCGCCGCGGGCGCTTTCGAGCGCGAGATCGTGCCGGTCGACACGCCGGACGGCCGCTTCGCGCAGGATGAGGGCGTGCGCGCCAATGGATCGATGGAGGCGCTGGCCGGGCTCAAGACGCTGACCGAAGGCGGCACGATCACCGCCGGCAATGCGAGCCAGATGACCGATGGCGCCTCCGCCGTGCTGGTCGCGAATGAGGAGGCGCTGAAGCGGTTCGACCTGAGGCCGCTGGCGCGCATCCATAATCTGACGGTGACGGCGGGCGACCCCGTCATCATGCTGGAGGAACCGATTGCGGCCACGGAAAGGGCGCTGCGCCGGGCGGGGCTGGGCCTGGACGAGATCGACCTGTTCGAAGTGAACGAAGCTTTCGCTTCCATTCCCATGGCCTGGCTGAAGGTGCTGGGCGCTGATCCGGGCAAGCTGAACGTCCATGGCGGTGCGATCGCGCTGGGCCACCCTCTCGGCGCGAGCGGGACGAAGCTGATGGCGACCCTTGTCCATGGATTGAGGGCGCGGGGCAAGCGCTATGGGCTGCAAGCCATGTGCGAAGGCGGCGGCATCGCCAATGTGACCATCGTCGAGGCATTGTGACGGTTCCTGCGGAGCGGGCGTCGCGGGCTTGCGCGCCCGGCGCCCGCGCCGGCGGACCGGCGGATGAACAGGGTTAAGGATGAGTTGACGGGCCGCAAACCCAGGCCGCCTCTAAGCCATTGATCATAATCGCTTTGTGATCGACGCCGTCCGATGTTAGAAAGACGCGCGGTTCCGATGCAGAAGGTTGTCGATGGACAGGAAATTGGCAAGCGAACGGGGTGCCGAACAAAAGGCGCTGGCGGCACGATGGACCATAGCCGCCGAAGCCATGGAGGCGCTGGCCGGCGCGCGGTCGATGGAAGCGATCATAAATGTCCTGCGGGCCTTCGCGCGCCGCGCGGTGGGGGCGGACGGCATCGCGGTCGTCCTGCGCGACGAGGACCAGTGTCATTATATCGCTGAAGATTCGATGGAACCGCTCTGGGCGGGACAGCGCTTCCCGGCATCGAGTTGCGTGTCCGGATGGGCGATGGAGCATCATCGGACGGCGGTGATCCCGGACGTCTTCGACGATCCCCGCGTGCCGGTGGAGGCCTATCGCACCACATTCGTGCGGTCGATGGTGATGGTGCCGATCGGCCGCATCGAACCCATGGCCGCTCTGGGCGCCTACTGGTCCGAATTCGCGCAGCCCACCGACAATGAGATCGCTCTGCTGGAGGCGCTGGCCCGCGCCGCGTCCACCGCGCTGGAGAACGGGCGGCTGTTTGCGTCGCTGGAAGCGCTGAACGACCAGCTCGAACGCCGCGTCCGGGAACGCACCACGGAACTGGAGCGGTCGCAGGACAGCCTGCGCCAGGTCCAGAAGCTGGACATGCTCGGCCAGTTGACGGGCCATGTCGCCCATGACTTCAACAATCTGCTGATGCCGATCGTCGGCGGGCTGGACCTGATCCTGTCGGGCAAGCGGACGCCCGAATCGATCGAGCGGCATGCGACCATCGCGATGCAGGCGGCGGAGAGCGCGCAGACGCTGGTGCAGCGGCTCTTGACCTTTGCCCGCCGCCAGCCCCTGACCGCAAAGGCGGTCGACCTGTCGGACCTGCTTGGCGGGATGCAGGCCTTGCTGACCAGCACGCTGGGACCGCGGATCGCGCTGTCCGTCGATCTCCAGCCGATGGTGCCGCCGGTGCGCGCGGACGCCCATCAGCTTGAGGTCGCGCTGCTCAACCTGGCCGTCAACGGCCGCGACGCCATGCCCGACGGCGGCGCGCTCAGCATAAAGGCGCAGGCGCGCCAAAGCCGCCTGCCCGCCGCGCTGACGCCCGGTCCCTATGTCTGCCTGACCGTCAGCGACACCGGCACCGGCATGACCCCGGCGGTCAAGGCGGCGGCCATGGAGCCCTTCTTCACGACCAAGCCGTCCGGCCATGGCACGGGGCTTGGCCTTTCCATGGTCCATGGCCTTGCCGCCCAGCTTGGCGGCACGGTGGAGATCGACAGCGCCGTGGGGCAGGGCACCAGCGTCCGGCTATGGCTGCCCGTCGAGCGGGCGCCTGCCGTGAAGGCGGCTTCCCCAGCAGTCGAGGAGGGACCGAAAGAGCGTTCGGGCAAGGTGCTGCTGGTGGACGACAACGATCTCGTCCGGAATAGCACGCGGGAGATGCTGATCGACATGGGCTATGAGGTGGTCGACACCGACCGGGCCGAACGCGCGCTCAGCATGATCGAATCCGGCGACCGGCCGGACATCCTGATCACCGACCATATCATGCCGGGCATGACGGGGGTGGAACTGGCGCTGCGCCTGCGGGCCGATCATCCGCACATCGCGTTGCTGATCATATCGGGCTATGAGGGGGTTGACCTGATCGCGCCCGACATCACGCGCCTGTCCAAGCCCTTCCGGCATAATCACTTGCAGGCCTGCATAGCCGCGGCGCGGGCGCAGGCAGCCTGATCCGCATCCTGTTTCGGGGTCACGGCCCCTCTGCGGAGAAAAGCTTGGCGCCGGCCTGGCCCGGATATGTCCTGTGGCGCTTCGCTTCACTCTATTCAGGCTATCCCTGAACAGGATGACTTTGCCGTGGATCGGACGACGCGACCCAGGGCGCATTCGCTTTCATGCCTGAGGCGGCGAGGCCCATTGACGGGAGGGGCCTCGCCCTCTTTCCTCAGGCCGGTTGAGCGACGTCCACCGTGTAATGCGCACTGGTCTTGGCGGCGACTTCCTCCGCCGTCACGCCCGGCGCGCATTCGATGAGGCGGAACGGGCTGTCATGGTCGGGCCGCTGGAACACGCAGAGGTCGGTGACGATCATGTC
>NZ_LXYF01000076.1:0-20915 GCF_002894065.1 Sphingobium sp. SA916 | reverse complement strand
GATCAGCCATTCCTTGTCCGTTAGTTCATACCGCCGCCGCGCCATACGCCCTCCATTCTCAAAGAGCGCCTGAATCATGCGAAGGCGGAGAGCTCAACTCAAATTATGAGTTCACGCCCTAGTCGCCCAAAGCTATAAAACCGATATGGCAGAAACTTGCCGGCGATAGCTGGCACCTATCGGCTGCCTGTCATCCGCACATCCGCAGCAAGCGCAATCGAAGCACCTGAGCGATGCCTGCCACGCATCTCAGGGCGGGATGCGCCATCTGCACACGCCATGGGGGCGCGCCTATTGGGAGGCTCATGCCGTCCGCTAGGCGAGGCAATAATCCAAGCGATCCGAGAGGTTTGCGCGGTGGCTTATTAATGGAGAGCTTCATGGCCAAAGTCATCATTTCATGCGCAATCACGGGAGGCATCCATACGCCGACCATGTCCGATGCGCTGCCGATTACCCCCGAACAGATCGCTGAGGAGTCGATTGCCGCCGCCGAAGCAGGGGCCGCGATCATCCACCTGCACGCACGTCGGCCCGAGGATGGCCACCCGACCGGCGATCCGGAGGTGTTCGCGCGTTTTCTGCCAGTGATCAAGCAGCGCACCGACGCGGTCATCAACCTTACCACCGGCGGCAGTCTGACCATGCCCGTGCAGGAGCGCATCGCGGCCGCGCTCCGGTTCCAGCCCGAGATATGCTCGCTCAACATGGGGAGCATGAACTTCGCGCTATTTCCCGTGGCGGGCAAGATCACGGAATGGAAATATCCGTGGGAAAAGGACTATATTGCCAATTCGGACGATTATGTCTTCCGCAACAGCTTCCGTGACATCGCCTATATGTTCGAGACGCTGGGCGGCATGGGCACCAAATATGAGCATGAATGCTATGACCTTTCGCATCTCTACACGCTGGCGCACTTCATCGATCGTGGCCTGATCAAGCCGCCATTCTTCGTCCAGATGGTCTTCGGGATTCTGGGGGGAGTGGGCGCGCACCTCGAAAACCTCGTGTTCATGAAGGAAACCGCGGACCGGCTTTTTGGCAAGGAGAGCTATAAATGGTCGGTGCTGGCGGCGGGCCGCCACCAGATGCCGTTCATAACCCAGGCGGCGCTGCTGGGCGGGCATGTTCGCGTCGGGCTTGAGGACAGTCTTTATATCGGACGTGGCGAACTCGCCGCATCGAACGCCCAGCAGGTCGAGAAGATCAAGCGCATCCTGGCCGAACTCGGCCATGAGCCCGCGACACCCGCCGAAGCGCGCGAGATGCTGGGCCTGAAGGGCGCCGACCGGACGCTCATCTGATCGCGCAAGAAGCCGCGGAGGGTGTGACACCCGCGGTGGCCCTCCTCAATTTATCGACCGCCGATCGAATTCGAAGGATCAAGTGCATGGAAGCCGCGAGCAGCCAGTCGCGACGCGACATCGTCAACGCGCTCGAGCATCTCGATACGCGATTATTGTGGCTTTCCTCCTGGATGATTCACAACGCCAATCATCTTCGGCCGAAACGCGATGGCCTGAAGGTCGGCGGCCATCAGGCCAGTTGTTCGTCGATGACCGCGATCATGGCGGCGCTCTACTTCCATGCCCTTCGTCCGCAGGACAAAGTGGCGGTCAAGCCGCATGCGGGGCCGGTGCTGCATGCCATCCATTACCTGCTCGGCAACCAGACCCTCGATCGCATGCAGAAATTCCGCGGTCTGGGGGGCGTGCAAAGCTATCCTTCCCGTACCAAGGACACTATCCCCGTCGACTTCTCCACGGGCTCGGTCGGCCTGGGCGTCGCGGTCACGGCTTTCTCTTCACTCGTCCAGGACTATCTTATCGCGCACGGCCAGGTGCGGGAGGAGGATGCGGGCCGCATGATCGCGCTGATGGGCGATGCGGAACTCGACGAGGGCAATATTTACGAGTGCCTGATCGAGGGTTACAAGCACGATCTGCGCAACTGCTGGTGGATCGTCGACTATAACCGCCAGTCGCTGGATGCGACCACGGCGGATCGCATGTTCCGGCGCTTCGACGATATCTTCGAGACATGTGGCTGGCGCGTTGTCACGCTAAAGTACGGAAAGATGCAGCAGGCCGCCTTCGCTCAGGCAGGCGGCAAGGCGCTGGAAGAGTGGATCGACAGCTGCCCGAACGCCGAATTCGCTGCGCTGACCTATCAGGGTGGTGCAGCCTGGCGCGAGCGGTTGATGGCCGACATCGGCCAGAAACCGAACGCCCGGAAGCTGCTCGACAGCTATGACGACGAGGCTCTGGCGCGGCTCATGACCAATCTGGGCGGCCATTGCATCGAAACGCTGGTCGACGCATTCGACAGCGCGCAGGACGACCGGCCGACCCTGTTCATCGCCTATACGGTCAAGGGCCACGGGTTGCCGCTCGCGGGCCACAAGGACAATCACTCGGGCATGATGAACCCGGCCCAGATGGAGCAGTTCCGCACCGGCCTCGGCATCAGGGAAGGCGAGGAGTGGGAACCCTGGGGCGGCCTTGGCGACAATGCCGCGACAGAGCTGAAGGCTTTCATCGCCGACAGCCCGATCGCGAAGGTCAAGACGGAACCGCTGGCGCCCTCAGTCGCCGTTCCGGCGATCCGCGCGCCCGAGGGCGCCGAACAATCCACCCAGGCCGCTTTCGGACGCATCCTGCTCGACCTCGCCAAATCGGGCGAGGAGCTGGCCGATCGCATTGTCACCACCGCGCCTGACGTCACCCAGACCACCAATCTCGGCGCCTTCGTCAACCAGCGCGGCCTGTTTCGCCGGCAGGAGCTGGCCGACGTGTTCCACAAGGCGAAGATTCCCTCGGCACAGAAATGGGCGCAGCATGCGGCGGGTCAGCATATCGAGCTGGGCATTGCAGAAAACAACTTCTTCCTCATGCTGGCCTCGCTGGGCCTTGCCGCGCCGCATTTCGGTACACGGCTGCTGCCGGTCGGCACTGTCTACGACCCGTTCATCGCCCGCGGTCTCGATGCGCTGAACTATGGCTGCTATTCGGACTCCCGCTTCCTCCTGGTGGGCACGCCGTCGGGGATCACGCTGGCAGCGGAAGGCGGCGCGCACCAGTCGATCAACACCCCGCTGATCGGCATGGGTCAGCCCAATCTCACCTATTTCGAGCCGGCCTATGCCGACGAGCTGGCCATGATGATGGCTTATGCCTTCGACCATATGCAGCAGCCTGACGGCAGCTCCGTCTATCTGCGCCTGACGACCCGATCGATCCCGCAGGTCGCACGCGATGATGCCAGTTGGCAAGCCGACCTGTTGAAGGGCGGTTACTGGCTGCGTCGTCCTTCCGAAGGGGCTGAAGCCGCGATTGCCTTCACCGGCGTCGTCGCGCCCGAAGCGTTGGCGGCGTGGGAAAAGCTTGTCGACGACATTCCTGGTCTCGGCCTGCTCAATGTCACCTCACCTGACCTGCTCCATCGCGGCTGGTCGGCCCGTCGCGCCGCGCGCTGGACCGATGAAACGGCCGCGCCCTGCCATGCCGAGACATTGCTTTCCGCGCTCGCCCCGGGTGCGGGGCTGGTGACGGTGCTCGACGGATCGCCCGCCGCGCTGTCCTGGCTCGGCGCGGTCAGGGGCATGCGCGTCAGCCCGCTCGGGACCGACCGTTTCGGCCAGACCGGGGACCTGCCCGATC
The DNA here is from genome assembly GCF_002894065.1 of Sphingobium sp. SA916. Classification (NCBI taxonomy): domain Bacteria; kingdom Pseudomonadati; phylum Pseudomonadota; class Alphaproteobacteria; order Sphingomonadales; family Sphingobiaceae; genus Sphingobium; species Sphingobium sp. SA916. Next base: position 17,253 of record NZ_LXYF01000076.1, on the reverse strand, counting down.
TCTATCACGCCTATCGGCTGGACAGCGACGCCATCATCGAAGCCGCCGCCGAACTGTTCCTGGGAAACTGACATGACCATCGAACTGAAGATGCCGGCGCTGTCGCCGACGATGGAAAAGGGCACGCTGGCAAAATGGCTGGTCGCCGAGGGCGATCTGGTGAAGGCCGGCGATCTCCTCGCCGAGATCGAGACCGACAAGGCCACGATGGAATTCGAAGCCGTGGACGAGGGGAGAATAACGAACCTCGTGGTTCCCGAAGGAACGGCAGACGTCGCGGTCGGCACGGTCATTGCCGTCATGGCGGAGAATGGCGAGACCGCGCCCAAGCCGGTGCTGGCCGGCGCCGAGCCGACGATCGCCCGACCTGTCGAGGCCGCGCAAGCGCCCGCCCCATCCGCTCCAGAGTCGGTCCGGCCAAAGCCCGCGCCAGAGGCGCCGGCGCCGCGCGCCCGTGTGTCGCCCGCCGAGCGGGTGAAGGTTAGCCCGCTTGCATTGCGCATTGCGGAGGCGAAGGGCATTGACCTTGGCGGCATCACCGGTACCGGCCCCAACGGCCGCATCGTTCGCGCCGATCTTGGCATCGGGCCATTGGTCACCCCGCGCCACGACCCGGTCGCACGGTCGATCGACGCCGTGCCGTCCCCTGTCGCGACCATCGTCCCACCGCCTTCCGGCGTTCCTGTCGAGACGGTCAAGCTCAGCTCGATGCGAAAGACCATCGCGCGGCGCCTCACCGAATCCAAGCAGACGGTGCCGCACTTCTACCTGACGGCACGCTGCAACCTCGATCCGCTGTTGAAGCTGCGCAGAGAAATGAACGCCTCTCTCGCGCCGCGCAGCATCAAGCTCAGCGTCAACGACATGCTGATCAAGGCCCTGGCGCTCGCGCTCGTCGAAGTGCCGGACGCGAACGTCCAGTTCGGCGGCGAGGAGCTGCATCGCTTCGGGCGCGTCGACATATCGATGGCGGTGGCGATCGACGGCGGCCTCATCACTCCGGTGATCAAGGGCGCTGAGGCGCTGTCGCTTTCCGCCATAGCGACGCAGACGAAGGCGCTCGCCGCGAAGGCGCGCGATGGCAAGCTGCTGCCCGAGGAATATCAGGGCGGCACCTGCTCGATCTCCAATCTCGGCATGTTCGGGATCGACGAGATGTTTCCGGTGATCAATCCGCCCCAGGCTCTCATTCTGGGCACGGCCGCAGGGGTTGAGCAGCCGTGGAAAGTCGATGGTGCCGTGGGGCTCGCGACGATCATGGCGACGACGGCGAGCTTCGATCATCGCGCAATCGACGGCGCCCTGGCGGCCCGGTTCATGCAGTCATTCCGCGGCCTTGTCGAAACGCCGATCCTGCTGTGCAGTTGATCATGACAAGTGCCGGGGGGCGCTTGTTCTTCCTCAAATCATTCGAGGAAGGCGCTGTCCAGATCCGGGGAGCAGGAGCGGACGTCTCCGCCTGAAGCTGAAGGAAATTTATGCAGACCGACCCTATCGTGATTGCCAGTTATGCCCGCACTCCGATGGGCGGCTTTCAAGGCGCGTTTTCATCGGTCGCCGCAACGGAGCTTGGCGCTATCGCCGTCCGCGCGGCAGTCGAACGCGCCAAGGTGCCGGGCGAAGCAATCGACCGCATCTACATGGGATGCGTGCTGCCGGCGGCGCTGGGCCAGGCGCCGGCGCGACAGGCCGCTCTCGGCGCCGGGCTTCCGGAGAGCGTTCAGGCCACGACAGTGAACAAAATGTGCGGCTCTGGCATGCAGGCAATCATCATGGCGGCCGAAGCGCTGCGAGCGGGCGCCGCCGACGTCATCGTCGCGGGAGGCATGGAAAGCATGACCAATGCGCCCTATGCCCTTCCCAAACATCGCTCTGGCGCTCGGATCGGACATGACCGCGTCATCGACACAATGATGATGGACGGTCTCGAGGATGCCTATAGCGTGGGCAAGCCGATGGGCGCGTTCGCGCAGGATACGGCGGATGCCTATCGGTTCACGCGCGAGATGCAGGATGCCTATGCGCTTCGGTCGCTGGAGCGGGCGCGGGCCGCAATCGAAACGGGCGCCTTCGCCGAAGAAATCGTGCCGGTGCCTGTAAGGACGCGGTCAGGCTCGCAATTCATCGCAACGGACGAGCAGCCGGGGAGGGCGCGGCCGGAGAAAATACCGACGTTAAAGCCTGCATTCGCGTCAAACGGCACGATCACTGCGGCGAGTTCGGCATCGATCTCCGATGGCGCGGCGGCCATTATATTGACTCGGCGGAGCGTTGCCGAGCGGCTCAAAATGCCGGTAATAGCGCGCTTGAGCGGGTCCGCGGCGCATGCGCATGCTCCCGCGCTCTTCACCACCGCTCCCGTTCACGCCATCCGGACGTTGCTCGGCAGAACAGGCTGGTCGGTTGAGGATGTCGACCTGTTCGAGGTGAACGAAGCCTTTGCCGCGGTAGCGATGATCGCGGCGCGCGATTTGGCAATCCCCGATGACCGCCTCAATGTAAATGGCGGGGCGACAGCCCTGGGCCATCCGATCGGCGCGTCGGGCGCGCGCATTCTGGCAACCTTGCTGGCGGCGCTTCAACGCCGGGGCGGTCGGCGCGGCGTCGCGGCCCTGTGCATCGGCGGCGGCGAAGCGACCGCAATGGCAATTGAACTGATTTGAGGAGAGACAAGCGATGAACATCGATGGCGTTGCGGCAATCGTCACGGGAGGCGCATCGGGGCTCGGGGCTGGCACGGCACTGCGCCTTGCCCGCTTAGGAGCCAGGGTCACGATCTTCGACCTCAATTCGGAGCTCGGTTCCGCACAGGCGGAGGAGTTGGGAGGACATTTCCTGGCTGTGGATGTGACGGACGAAGTCGCCGTTCACGCGGCGATCGCGGAAGCTGAGGCGCGGCACGGCGTCGCTCGCATCCTTGTCAATTGCGCCGGCATCGCCACGCCGCGCAAGGTGATAGATCGCGACGGCAGTCCGATGCCGCTTGCCGACTTCTCCAGGATCGTGACGATCAATCTCATAGGTTCGTTCAATGTGCTCTCCGCCTTCGCCGCGCGGCTTCACACCGCCGAACCCGTTGGCGAGGAGCGCGGTGTCATCGTCAACACGGCGTCGGTTGCCGCCTATGATGGGCAGATCGGTCAGGCCGGCTATGCCGCGTCGAAGAGTGGAATCGTTGGAATGACACTGCCGATAGCGCGAGAGCTTGCGCGTTATGGCATAAGGGTCATGGCGATCGCACCGGGCATCTTCTGGACGCCGCTGCTTGCCGGACTGCCCCAGGAGGCCCAGGACTCCCTCGGAAAGCAGGTGCCGTTCCCCAGCCGGTTGGGGCAGCCCGGCGAATATGCGCAATTGGTCGAAAGCATCATAACCAACCCGATGTTGAACGGAGAGGTCATTCGCCTGGACGGAGCGATCAGGATGGCCCCCAAATAAGCGCGCAGCGGCGGCCCGAATGTCAAGGCAGAGATGATCGAGCGCTTTTCCGCAACGGCGCCAAATGCCGAAGCGGTTCGGGCGACTGCGGCTTGCTGTCGATATTGTCGTCCTCTGTCGGAGATCCGCCTGAACGGCGTGGAGCGATGGCTTTTCAGAGGTCGGTTGTCGGGAAGAGAGAAGCGCTTCATCTTGGGCTTCGTGGCTGAACATCTGTTTCCCGCGCGGCGACCAAGCTTGTCTTTGGTGATCTCAACCGCCGGGATGGTTCGCCTTCAGAACATCCTCGATGCGATCCGCAACTTGGGTCATCGCCATCAAGCCGGTTCCACGGTCAGCACCGCAGCTTCCGCGCCCGTCACTCTCATTCTTGCACCGACTGGCGAGTCGGGGCCTCTGCACGACCAGACGCTGTCGCCTACCTTCACCCGACCCCGGCCATTGTCGATCGGTTCGACGACGGTGACGACCTCTCCCACCAGCCGGGCGGTGCGGTCGTTGAGGAGCGGGTCTTGCGAGTCCACCGGATTGGCGGTGTACCAGCGTCGCCCGCCCCAGACCGACAGCAGGCAAAGGCCCGCGAAAAGCAGCAACTGAAGCGGGATGGAGACCGGAAAGGCGAGGGCGACCAGACCGGTCAGCGCGGCGGCCAGCGCGACCCAGATCAGGAATACGCCCGGTATCACCACTTCACCCATGGCGAGCAGCGCGGCGAAGACCAGCCAGCCCCAATGGTCGTCCAGCATGGCGAGCCAGTCGGTCATGCCTGCCCCTGTCCGAACGGCCCGCGCCGCGACGGGGCAGGGGGCGGCGGTGGAGGCGCGGCGTCTCCCAGAGCCTCCCTGGCCAGCGCGCCGATGCCGCCCAATGTGCCGATCAGCTGAGTCGCCTCCACCGGGAAAAGGATCGTCTTGGCGTTGGGGGAGGTGGCGAACTGGCTCACCGCCTCGACATATTTCTGGGCGACGAAATAGTTGATCGCCTGCGCGTTGCCGCTGGCGATGGCTTCGGAAACCATCTGCGTTGCCTTGGCTTCGGCCTCCGCCTCGCGCTCGCGGGCTTCGGCGTCGCGGAAGGCGGCTTCGCGGCGGCCCTCCGCTTCCAGGATCTGGCTTTGCTTCTGCCCTTCGGCCTTCAGGATTTCCGATGCGCGCAGCCCCTCCGATTCGAGGATCAGGGCGCGCTTCTCGCGTTCGGCCTTCATCTGGCGGCCCATGGCGTTGACGATGTCGGCGGGCGGGCGGATGTCCTTGAGTTCCACGCGGGTGATCTTGATGCCCCATGCATTGGTGGCGTGGTCGACCACCGAGAGCAGGCGGGCGTTGATCTCGTCGCGCTTGGACAGGGTTTCGTCCAGGTCCATCGACCCCATGACCGTGCGCAGGTTGGTGGTCGCGAGCTGCATGATCGCGACATAGAGTTCCGACACTTCATAGGCCGCCTTGGCCGCGTCCAGCACCTGGAAGAACACGACGCCGTCGACCGAGACCATGGCGTTGTCCTTGGTGATGATCTCCTGCCCCGGAATGTCGACCACCTGTTCCATCATGTTGATCTTCCGCCCGACGGCGTAGAAGAAGGCAGGGTAGAAATTCAGGCCGGGGCGCGCGACTTCGGTGAAGCGGCCGAAGCGTTCGATGGTATATTGATAGCCCTGGCGCACGACCTTGACGCTCACCGCCAGGTAGAACAGCACCAATAATGTCACCGTCAGCGCGAATGTCGTCAGCATCTCTGCCTCTCCCCCGAAATCCGCTTGGACTATGACGCGAAATCATGAATGGGAAAAGGCAAAGTGATAGGAGTTCCATCATGTTGTTGCGCCACGCCCGATCGCTGCTGTTCCTTCCCGCGTCCAACCCGCGCGCCATTGCCAAGGCGCGGACGCTGTCCTGCGACATGGTGATACTGGATCTGGAGGATGCGGTGCCCGACGGCCGCAAGGAAGAAGCGCTGGCCAATGCGGTCGAAGCGGTTGCGGAGGGATTTGGCAGTCGTCTCTCGGCAGTGCGCATCAATGTCGAGGGCGCGCCCTCTCATGGGCGGGAGATGGTCTCGCTCAAGGCGTCGGCCGCGGATTATGTGGTGCTGCCCAAGGTGGAAAATCCCCGTCAGGTGAAGGATGTGTTCAGCGTCTGCCACAAGCCGGTGATCGCGATGATCGAGAGCGCGACGGGCGTGCTGGCGGCGCAGGCGATCGCGGCGGCGGAGGGCTGCGCGGGGCTGTTCATGGGGAATAACGATCTACGGCAGGATTTGGGGATACCGCCGTCGGCTGGGCGGGAAGGGCTGGCCCTGTCCCTGCAATCCGTCATCCTTGCGGCGCGAGCGGCGAGTATCGCCGTGTTCGATGGTGTCTTCAACCGGCTGGACGATGAAGCGGGTTTCGAAAGCGAGTGCGCGGCGGGGCATGCGCTGGGCTTCGACGGCAAGACGCTGATCCATCCGAGCCAGGTGCCGGTCGCCAATCAGGTGTTCGGTCCCGACCCCCAGGCCGTCGCCGATGCACGGCGGCTGGTCGAGGCGGCGACGGGCGGGGCCGAGCGGTTCGAGGGGCGAATGATCGAAAGCATGCATGTCGAGGAGGCGAGGGCGCTGATCGCGCGGGCCGACGCCGTGACGGCATAGCCGATGCCGGAACTGAAATATCCGCATGGATAACCAGGTGCAACGGTCATAAAATCAGGGAAAGGGCGTGAATCCGCGATGTTTCCGGATGCGTCATAAATGTCACTGTCAAATAAAAATTAATGGCATTTTTATGGCAAAATGTTAATGTTTGATTTGCGGGGTCGGAGATTCTGCGAGGTCCATCATGTCCAGGTTGAGGATGGCGGCGAGTGCCGCCAGTTGTATCGTTGCGCTCTTTTTCGGCGGCGCTGCGTCCGCGGGGGAGGTACAGTGCTGGCAGCCTTATGAAATAGAGGCGGCGCGTGTCAGAGATCTTCAGATCATGTTGATGCTGGGATCGCTGAAATGCCGATCGACCAATAGCGAAATCACCGCGAAATACGATAAATTCTATGAGAGGATGGGAAATGCGGACAAATATAATAATGCATTGAAACTGCGTTTCATGCGTGAAAACGGCATTGCCGACGGGCAACGTGCCTATGACGACTTCATCACGAAAATGGCCAACAGTCATACGGATGGCGTGCAATCGGCGGGTTTCTGTCAAATGGCCGACACGCTGATGACGTTGGCCACCAACGCCGGTCAGGACGAACTGCCTGTGTTGGCGCGGAATTTTTCGGAAAAGCCGGCTGGCGTGGGCGATGTCTGTGAACTGAAGACGGCTGCTGCGGCGCCTTTGGCCGCGCCGCCGCCGGTAGCGGAACCCGCGACGCCGGTTGCCGTGGCGGAAGCGGCACCGCCCGCCGTCACGCCGCAATCGGCGGCCGCAGCGCTGGAGGCGGCGGCCATTGCGCTACAATCGGCTGCTGCGAGCCTCAAGACTCCGGCTGCCGATGTGGCGCCGAAGGATGCCGTGTCGGATGCCCAGCCGACGATGGTGGCTGTGGCGAAGCCGGTGAGTTGAGGGTGTCATGGGTGCCGCGCCTTTGGGGAGCGCGGCACGGGGAAATGCGAGCCCCGGAACGCTTTTTCAGTCCCCGCTGCGTTCCTCCAGTCTCCATCCCCGGCCCACCGCTTCTCAGCGTTTTTCATATCTCCAGTTGCGGCCCTTGCCCGCCGCGATCCATTCGACCGCCTGTGCGATGCGCCTGTCGCGGGTGGCATCCGTTCGCGCATCGTTGATCCACTCGCAATAGTCGCGCACCTTGCCGGGCGGGAAGCCTGCCCATGTTGCCGCGGCGGCAGGATCGGCGTCGAGGGCCGCTGAGAAAGCGGGATGCAGGGGAAGCGGTGCGCGAGGCGTCTTCACGCCGCTGCGTGGCTCGTCGCCGGCCTCTATCAACGCCATAGCTTTCCTCAAAAGAGCTGCGATCGTGGCATCGTCCGGCAGATCGTGCAGGCGTCGAATCCGGCCGAACTGGCCCATGGCTTCGCCACGACTGCCGTCCGGCGCAACCTTGTCATGCCAGAAGCCGAAGGCGACATGCCGCTGGAAGCCGGCCATGTTGCAGAGGTTTTTGTCCCGATAGGTGAAGAAGGGCATGCCCCATTTGACGGTTTCCGCAATGTCGGGCGATGCCGCGTGGATCAGACCGCGCAAATGGCGGAGGATCGGCTGTGCGAAATCGGCCTGCCGGGCGATGTAGGCGTCGATGCGGGGATCGACCGCCATCGCCATCAGCCCTGCCGGTGCCGGGCGGTCAGCAGATAGTTGATCGCCTTGTTGGGCGAAAGGATGAAGCCCCTGGCCGGTGAGAAGCTGAGCCCGCTGCTGTCGATCACCTCCAGCCCCGCATTCTCCAGCAGCTTCGCAAGTTCCTCGGGATTGAGGAATTTGCGCCAGTCATGCGTGCCCTTGGGGATGCCGCCGATGCTTTCCCCGATGGTGATCATGGCAAGGCGGGAGAGGGAGGTGCGGTTGGGCGTCGAAAGGATCAGCAGGCCGTCCGGGGCCATCTTTTCCGCCAGCGCGGCGACGAAGGCTGCCGGGTCCGCCACATGTTCGATCACCTCCATGCAGGTGACGAGGTCGAAACCTGTTTCCTCCAGTCGTTCCACCGGCGTGGCGCGATAGTCGATGGCGAGGCCTTGCCCCGCGGCATGGTTGCGCGCCACGGCGATATTCTCCTCCGCCGCGTCCAGCGCGGTCAGGCTAGCGCCCAGGCGCGCCAGCGGTTCGGCCAGCAGGCCGGCGCCGCAGCCGACGTCCAGGGCGCGGCGGCCCGCCAGCGGGCGGAAATCATGGCTCCGCCCCGGCCAATGCCGGTCGACGGCATCGCGAATATAGCGCAGCCGGACCGGATTGAGCTTGTGCAGCATGGCGCTGCTGCCATGGGGATTCCACCAGTCGGCGGCCATGGCGCCGAAATGGGCGGCTTCGCGCGGGTCGATGGTGCTGGACGCAATATTCTCCATGGCCTCCTGCTACCAGTGTCCGGGGGTGCAGGCTATGGCTGTTTTTCGGCCTGTTTTGCATTGCCCGGCGCCGCCGATCCGAATTCGCGCGCCTTGTCCTCCTGGTCGAGGCGACGGTAGAGGTCCCGCGTCGCATCCTCGGTGCGGCGCATCTCTTCCGGCGTCCGGTGCCTGCGGTTGCTGAGCATCACGAAAATCAGCACGATCCCGAGCAGGATCGGCCCGCCGATCGTCACCATCGCCCATAAGCTGCTTTCCATCGCATCCTCCGTTCCTGGTCCCCGGACGGGCAATGACCGGCAGGCGGGTCGGTTCCTTCCGCTGCTCCCGCTACTCTGTCGCTTTGCTTGCCATATTCGCCGCTGCTGCTAATAGGAGCGCCGTTTTCGCGCCCCTCCGGGGCATTTTATTTCTTTTCAGCAGGCGGGTTCGACAGGCAAATGGCGCGCATCGTGATGAAATTCGGCGGCACCTCCATGGCGGGGATGGAGCGAATTCGCAACGTGGCCGCACGGGTCAAACATGTCGTCGAACAGGGGCATGAGGTCGCCGTCGTCGTATCCGCCATGGCGGGGGAGACCGACCGGCTGGTGGGTTTCTGCAAGGAAGCCTCGCCGCTCTACGATCCGGCGGAATATGATGTCGTCGTTGCTTCCGGCGAACAGGTGACGAGCGGCCTGCTGGCCATGACGCTGAAGGCGATGGGCGTGGATGCGCGGAGCTGGCTCGGCTGGCAGCTTCCGATCCGTACCAACGAAGCCCATGCCAAGGCGCGCATCGGGGACATCGACACGATCGACCTGCTGGCGTCGATGCGATCGGGCACGGTGGCGGTCATCCCCGGCTTTCAGGGCATGATGGAGGATGGCCGCATCTCCACCCTCGGCCGCGGCGGGTCCGATACCTCGGCCGTTGCCGTCGCGGCGGCGGTGAAGGCGGACCGCTGCGACATCTATACCGACGTCGACGGCGTCTACACCACCGATCCCCGCATCGTGGCGCGGGCGCGCAAGCTCGACCTCGTTACCTATGAGGAAATGCTGGAACTGGCTTCGGTCGGCGCCAAGGTGCTCCAGACCCGCTCGGTCGGCCTCGCCATGAAGGAAGGCGTGGTCGTGCAGGTGCTTTCCTCCTTCGATGATCCCACCCAGGACGACCTCCCCGGCACGCTGATCGTCAGCGAAGAGGAACTGGAAGCCAAGCTCAAGGAAGACAAGATGGAACGTCAGCTCATCACCGGCATCGCCCATGACAAGAATGAGGCGAAGATCACCCTGACCCGCGTGCCGGACCGTCCGGGCGCGGTGGCGCACATCTTCGGGCCGCTGGCCGACGCCGCGATCAACGTGGACATGATCATCCAGAATGTCGGCCGCGACAAGGGCGAGACGGACGTGACCTTCACCGTGCCGGGCGCGGATCTTGCACGGGCGCTGGACGTGCTGGAAAGCCAGAAGGACGTGATCGGCTTCAACCGGGTGATCCCGGATACGAAGGTGGCGAAGGTGTCGGTCGTCGGCGTCGGCATGAAGAGCCATGCGGGCGTCGCCAGCACCATGTTCAAGTCGCTGGCCGATCGCGGCATCAATATCCTCGCCATCTCGACCAGCGAGATCAAGGTTTCGGTGCTGATCGACGAGGATGAGACCGAACTGGCGGTGCGTGTGCTGCACACGGCCTATGGCCTGGACGCACCGGTCGCTTGACCTTTCCTTCCCTGCCCTTCAGGGGAGGGGCCGGGGATGGGGGACTGCCCCACAAAATAGCGCGTGGGGAGAACCCCCACCCCACCCCTCCCCTGAAGGGGAGGGGCTTTATGATTCTAAGGGCTTGAACATGACCAACGCCAAACTCGCTTCCCTGATGGCTCGCGGCACCGATTTCCTGGGTTGCGAGGTCGCGATCCTCTGCGGGGCGATGAGCTGGGTGTCGGAGCGCAATCTGGTTGCGGCCATCTCCAATGCGGGCGGCTTCGGCGTGATCGCCTGCGGCGCCATGACTCCCGAGCTGCTCGACAGGGAGATCGCGGCGACCAAGGCGCTGACGGGCAAGCCCTTCGGCGTCAACCTCATCACCATGCACCCGCAGCTTTTCGAGCTGATCGAGGTTTGCGCGAAACATGAGGTCGGCCATGTCGTCCTCGCCGGCGGCCTGCCGCCCAAGGGCAGTATCGAGGCGATCAAGGAGAAGGGCGCGAAGCTGATCTGCTTCGCTCCCGCGCTGGCGCTGGCCAAGAAGCTGGCGCGTTCCGGCGTGGATGCGCTGGTGATTGAGGGCATGGAGGCGGGCGGACATATTGGCCCGGTGTCGACCAGCGTGCTGGCGCAGGAAATCCTGCCGGAAATGGCGTCGCAGCTTCCCGTCTTCGTCGCCGGCGGCATCGGGCGTGGCGAACTGATCGCCGGCTATCTGGAAATGGGCGCGGCGGGCGTGCAGCTGGGCACCCGCTTTGCCTGCGCGGTCGAGAGCATCGCCCATCCGAACTTCAAGAAGGCCTTTTTCCGTGCATCGGCCCGCGATGCGATCGCCAGCGTGCAGATCGACCCACGCCTGCCGGTCATCCCCGTGCGGGCGCTGAAAAATGCGGGAACCGAGGCCTTTACGGCCAAGCAGCGGGAGGTCGCCAATCTGCTCGACAGCGGCGCGGTCGACATGGGCGAGGCGCAGCTCCAGATCGAACATTATTGGGCGGGTGCGCTTCGCCGCGCCGTGATCGACGGCGATGTCGAGGGCGGTTCGCTGATGGCCGGGCAATCGGTGGGCATGGTGTCGAAGGAGGAGCCGGTGGCCGACATCATCGCGCAATTGATGGACGAAGCGGCGGCGGCGCTGGAACGGCGCATCTAGGGTATCGTGCAGAAAAGCGGGAACCGGTTTTCTGCTTCAAAGGAGGCACAACAGAAATTTGGAGCGCGCGACCGGCGTCCGATTTGACGCAGCGGCCCGGGGCATACCGCACTCCCTTCGCAGGTGCGCGTCGCAGGGTAAATGGGACGAACCGAATCCCTCCCCGGACGAGCCGAGCCCGCTTTGGTCGTCAGGAACGCTTCGCTCTGCGATGAGTTGTGACGTCCGGATAATGATCAAAGGGATGCCAGGGTGCCGCCGCGTACCGTCGTTCGCCGTTTCTGTGAGTTTGCATTTGTCACCGCGCTCGCGCTGATCGCAGGCTGTTCCACGCCCGAGAAGAAGGCGCCGCCCACGCCGCCACCCCCGGTGGTGCCGACGATAAAGCCCCTGCCGCCGATGGGGGCGGTCGAGGAAATGGGCATTCCGGAAGTGGGCGAGGACGGCAAATATCTGACGCCCAATCGCGGCGTGACGGCCAATACGGCGCTGTGGCACGTGCGCATGGCGCTGAACGTCGCGGCGCTTTCCTGTCATGGCGTGAACGAACCGGCGCGCATCCAGTATAACCGGATATTGCATGTGCATGAGGCGGCCCTGCGCGAAGCGAACGCGGCGGTCGACCGCAATTATTATGTCGCTTACGGTCAGGGCGGGCTGAAGGCGCGGGAACTGCTCAACACCGTCGTCTATAATTTCTTTGCGCTGCCGCCGGTGACGAAGAGCTTCTGCCCCGTGGCCATAGAGGTGGGGGCCAAGATACTGGCCATGCCGTCGAACCAGCTGCTGGCCTACGCGCCCGAAGCGCTCACCCAATTGGAAAAGCCGTTCCAGGAATTCTACGCCGCCTATGCCGATTATCTGCGGCGGCTGGCCGAATGGCAGTCGCGCTTCGGCGGGACGGTGAGCGTGGTGGTGTCGCCAACGCCGCTGCCGCCGCCGCCGACCCCGCCCAGGGAGATCGCGGCCGGTTTTGCGCCCGGTGCGCCGGGGACGCAACCGTCGGCCCTGGTGCCCGGTGCTCCCGTGCGGGTCGAGGTGCCGACATTCCCGCTGACGCCCATGCGGGAAACCTTCATTCCCGCGCAATGATCCCTCAGTCGCGCGTGTCGAAACGGCGCCGGGCTTCCTCCACCGCTTCCAGATTGCGCTCCGCCCAGACCCAGACGCCGCAAAAAGCGGCGCTGAGGCTGTTGCCGAGCGGCGTCAGCGCATATTCGACGTGCGGCGGCACCACGGGATGGACGGTGCGGATGACGAGGCCGTCGCGCTCCATCTGACGCAATGTCTGGGTCAGCATCTTCTGGCTGATGCCTTCCACCTGTTCGGCAATGCGGGTGAAGCGGAGCGTGCCCCTTTCCTCCAGCAGTTCGAGGACCAGCAGCGTCCATTTATCCGCCACCCGGCCGATCAGATCGTTGACGAGTCGTTCGATCCGAGGGTCCAGCGGCGCTTCGGGATTGGTGTCGATAAAGGCTTCCGCTTCGGCGATTTCAGCCGGGGCAAAACGTTTTTGCAACGGATTTTCCATTTCTCACCTCTTGGTGCGTATGGCACTTTTCGGTGCCTTCTTTCAAAAAGAGAGTGTAGCTCTAGATTGCCGGTCACACCATCGCAAAAGGAGAAGACCATGCGTAAGAACGGCAACACCATCCTCATCACCGGCGGCGGTTCCGGCATCGGCGCGGCGCTGGCGCATGAATTCCATGCGGCCGGCAATCAGGTCATCATCGCCGGGCGGCGGCAGGCGGCGCTGGACGCCGTGGCGGCGGAGCATCCGGGCATGGCAGCCCTGACCGTCGACATGGAGGACGCGGCGGCGATCGCGGCCTTCGCCGGAAAGCTGGTCGCGGACTTCCCCGCGCTCAATGTCGTGATCCATAATGCCGGGATCATGGTTGTGGAGGAGCGGATCGACCTTGCCATAGCGGAGGCCACCGTCGCCACGAACCTGTTGGGGCCGATCCGCCTGACCCATGCGTTGCTGCCGCATCTGCTGAGGCGGGAGGCGGCGACGCTGATGACGGTGACGTCGGGTCTGGCCTTCGTCCCGCTGGCGGCCACTCCCACCTACAGCGCAACCAAGGCGGCGCTCCATAGCTGGTCGCAGTCGATGCGGCATCAGCTCAGGGGCAGCAATGTCGAGGTGATCGAACTGGCGCCGCCGGGAGTGCAGACCGACCTGATGCCCGGCCATGCGGAAAATCCGCAGATGATGCCGCTGGACGAATTCATAGCGGAGGTCATGGGGCTGCTGGCGCAGCAGCCGCCGCTGGAGGAAATCTGCGTCGAACGGGTGAAGTTCCTGCGCGAAGCGGAGCGGCGCGGGGAGTTTGAGCAGGTGTTCGGGATTTTGAACGCCGGGCATTGAGCGGAGATGAATCCTCCCCATGCCCGGCATGGGGAGGATTATGGGGCCTCATGACGCTGGCGTGGCCGTCGAAGGCGCCTTTGGCGGCAAGGGGAAGAGGCGGACGAAGCGTGCCGCAAGGGCCCTGTCCCCCTCCACCTGAAGCGAGTTGGCCACGTCCTCGAACGTCAGGCCGCCATAGATCACGGCGGCCAGTCCATTCTGGTCGCCGGAGAAGATTGCGTCCGCACCGCCCGCTTCGCCGCGCCCGGCGGTGAAATCGCCATCCTTCAGGGTCAGGCGGAACTCGTCTTCCCCGAAACGCAGGCCGATGGTCGCATCCAGATCGCCTATGCGGTCTCGGTCGATCATCGTGCGCATCGACAGGATCACCGACGCATTGCTCATCGGCATGCTGGGCTGCATCGTGGGAGAGCGGGATGCCCAGCGTCCCAGCACCTGGAACAATATCTCCGACTCGCGGCCCCATTCCGTCAGCTCATAAATCTGGCTGGCGGCGGGCGGGGGCAGGCGGCGGCGGATGAGGATGCTGGCCGCTTCCAGCTCCTCCAGCCTTTGCGTCAGCACATTGGCGCTGATTCCGGGCAGGCTGGCGCGCAAATCGGTGAAACGCTTGGGGCCGAGCATCAATTCCCGCATGATCAGCATGGCCCAGCGATCGCCGATCAGATCCAGCGCATGGGCCGTTGCACAACCATCCTGATAGGCCCGCTTTTTCACGAGAGGAAGTCCTTGGTTATTTTTCCTAACTTATAGGTTGTATAAGATAATCTATCAGTGCATAAAGTTCAAGCTGGTGAGTCGGGAAAAGGCCACAGGCCAGGATGATCCCAAGGAGATGTGTGATGCCGAACGCCCCCGCTCCGAAAATGATTTTCGTCAACCTGCCGGTGAAGGATCTGGCTGCCTCGATCGCCTTTTACGAGGCGGTGGGCGCGGTCCGGAACAATGATTTTGCGGACGACAGCGCGCAGATGCTGAGCTTTTCCGACAATATCCACGTGATGCTGCTGACGCGGGAGCGGTTTGCCGGCTTCACGCCGCGTCGCATTCCGGACGCGCATGAAACGGCGCAGGTGCTGCTTGCCCTTAGCGAGGCGAGCCGCGCCGATGTCGACCGGACGACGGAGAAGGCGTTGGCGGCTGGCGGTGCGGAGCCCAATCCCCGGCAGGACCATGGCTTCATGTACGGCCGCAGCTTTGCCGATCTGGACGGCCATATCTGGGAAGTGGCGTGGATGGATATGGAAGCGGCGCTGGCGGTGAACAAGGAAGCCGCCGCCTGAACTCCGCCTTTCCTTAAGGAGAGAAACGATGAGCTATATGGACGGTTTCGTGATCCCCGTGCCCAAGGGCAACAAGGAGCGGTACAGGGAAGTGGCGGCCTATGCCGCGCCGATCTTCATCGAACATGGCGCGCTGCGGGTCGTGGAATGCTGGGCGAACGACGTCAAGCTTGGCAAGGTCAACGATTTCCGCACCGCCGTGATCGCGGAGGAGGATGAGGAGGTCGTCTTTTCCTGGATCGAATGGCCCGACAAGGCGACTCGCGATGCAGGGGCGGAGAAGGTCATGAACGATCCGCGGATGGAGCCGAAGGAAGGGGAAGACATGCCTTTCGCCGGTGCGCGGCTGATCTATGGCGGGTTCGAGGTGCTGCTCGACGCCAGGGCCTGAGGGCAGGGATCGAAAACTGGGCTTGAGGGAGGCTGGAAATGACCGACCTGAACGGCAAATTCTTCTGGTATGAACTGATGACCAGCGATCCGCAGGCGGCGATCGCCTTCTATGGCGACATCGTCGGCTGGACCGCGCAACCCTTTGGCGGGGAGCGGACCGATGATCCCTATCATGTCGTGTCGGGCAGCGCCGGGCCGATGGGCGGGATCATGTCCATTCCGGCCGAAGCGAAGGATCGCGGCATGTCGCCTTGGTGGGGCGGCTATGTCGGTTCGGCCGATGTGGATGCGGATGCGAAGCGGCTGGCCGGGGCGGGCGGCAGCGTGAAGCGCGCGCCGGAGGACATTCCGGGCGTCGGGCGCTTCGCGGTGATGAGCGATCCGGGCGGGGCGGCGTTCATGCTGCTCAAGGGGTCCAGTCCCGACGGGATGGAGCCCGCGCCACCGATGGCGAACGGTCATGTCGGCTGGCATGAACTTTACAGCGGCGCTTTCGACGCCGACCTGGCCTTCTACACCGGGCAGTTCGGCTGGGCGAAGGGCGAGGCCATGGATATGGGGGAAATGGGCAGCTATCAGCTCGTCTCCCAGACCGGCGGCACCGATTTCCAGAGCATGACGGGCGGCATCATGGCCCGTCCCCCGGAGGTGCCGGTGCCGGTCTGGCTCTTCTACTTCGTCGTGCCGGACATCGACGTCGCGACGGAGAAGGTGAAGGCCGGCGGCGGAACCGTGCTGAACGGCCCGATGGAGGTGCCGGGCGGGGCCTGGATCATCCAGGCGACCGACCCCCAGGGCGCGATGTTCGCGCTGGTGGGCATGCGATCCGGCACGGCATAAGGAGAGGAACCATGTCGAAGATTTCACCCTGCCTGTGGTATAACGGGCAGGCGGAGGAGGCCGCGCGCTTCTACACATCCCTGTTCGGGGGATCGGTGGATTTCATCAGCCGCTATCCCGACGATAATCCCAGCCCCAGTCCGTTCAAGGGCGGGGACGTGCTGCTGGTGGAATTCACCCTGTTCGGGGAAAGCTATCAGGCGCTGAACGGCGGGCCGAAATTTCCTTTCACAGAGGCGGTCTCGCTGTCCGTCGCCTGTCGGGATCAGGCGGAGATCGATCGTTATTTCGATGCCCTGACCGCCGATGGCGGTTCACCGGGCCCGTGCGGCTGGCTGAAGGACAAATATGGCCTGTCCTGGCAGCTGGTGACGCAGGAGATCATGGACCTTTACAAGACCGGCGACCGACCGGGCATCCAGCGGATGATGAACGAGATGATGACCATGCAGAAGCTGGATACCGCCCGGATGAAGGCGGCTTTCGAGGGGAGGCCGGCATGAGCGCGGCGGAATTCGAACTATCGGTGACCTGTCACATCGCCGCCCCGCGCGAAATCGTGTGGAAGGTATGGACGGACCTCAAGGACCAATGGTTCTGCCCGAAGCCCTGGCGCGCCGAGGTGATCGAGGAGGATCTGCGGCCCGGCGGGCGGAGCGCGGTGCGGATGTTCGGCCCGAATGGCGAAGACACGGGGCCGATGGAAGGCATCGTGCTGGAGGTGGTGCCGCAGGAGAAGGTGGTGACGACCGACGCCTATGCCTCCGGCTGGATACCGCAGACGCCCTTCATGACGGCGATCTGGAGCTTTGCCGTGGAGGGGGAGGGGACGCGCTTCACCGCGACGGCCCGACATTGGGATGCCGGAGCGATGGCGAAGCATGAGGAGATGGGATTCCACCCCGGCTGGGACCAGATGGCCGAGCAGTTCAAGGCTTTGTGCGAGACTTCGGCGGGCATGGCTTAGAGCCAATCGACATTCAGCCCTGACGGCCTGCAAATGACGCTTTTCCGTGCTTCCGGTGCTCACCTACTTTGAGTAGGCTGCGCTCCGGGTCACGGAAAAACACCATTTTCGGCTCGTCA
>NZ_LXYF01000075.1:0-22694 GCF_002894065.1 Sphingobium sp. SA916 | reverse complement strand
CGCAACCCGGCACGCAGCCGCCGCGCCCCGCACCGGGCACGCCCGCGCCGCCTGTCGGCTCCACGCCCGCCACGCCCATCGTGCCGCCCAGCTTCGCCATCACGGACGAGGCCGGGGACAATGCGGCGGAACCGATGAGCGAGGAGGAGCTGGCCGCCGAAAAGCAGAAATACGACCTGCCGGAAAACGCCCATCGCTCACTCGATCGCGTTGGGCCGTTGACGCCGGAGCAGCGGGGGCTGGCTCCCAATGCCTTCGGCGCGCAGTCGGGCCAGTTCCTCGCCGCATTGATGAAGGAAACGCGGGCGCCGATCACCTCCCGCTGGGCGTCGATCCTGCTGCGCCGGGCGCTCTTGTCCGCGACCGATACGCCCCGCGACATCGACGGCGCCGATTGGGTGGCCGAACGCGCCTGGCTGCTGCTGCGCATGGGGGAGGCGGACAGCGCCCGCCTGCTGGTGCAGAGCGTCGATTCCGACCGGTTCACCCCCCGCCTCTATGCCATCGCCATGCAGACCTATCTGGCGACGGCCGATCCGGCGGGACTGTGTCCGCTGTCGGCGGGCGCGCTGCGGTTCAGCAAGGAGCCGGGCTGGGACATGACACGCGCCATATGCCCGGCGCTTTCAGGAGATCAGGGTTCGGCCAGCGGGGCGCTCAACCAGGCGCAACGGCGGGGCGTGGTGCGCGGCATCGACTATCGGCTGGCGGAAAAGGTCGTGGGCACCGGATTCAACGCCCGCAGGTCGGTGAAGATCGAATGGGACGCGGTGGACCGGCTGACGGCCTGGCGTTTCGGCCTCGCGACGGCGCTCAATGTCGAGATACCCGATGATCTCTATGCCACGGTCGGGCCCCATGTCCGCGCCTGGGAAGCGCGTGCGCCTGCCTTGTCCGCCGTTCGTCGCCTGCCGGGCGCAGAGGTGGCGGCTCGGCTCGGCGTCTTTTCCTCGCAGGCGCTGGTTGGCTTCTACAGCCAGTTGCAATCCGACGGCGACGTGCCCGCCAATGCGGCCGACCGGGTGGACGCGCTGCGCACCGCCTATGCCGGATCGGGGACGGACGAGCGGCTCCAGGCGATGCGGACAGTTTGGCAGAATGAGGCGCGGCCGGATTTCGTCGGCTTGATCGCGACGGCGCGGGCGGCCGCGGCGCTGCCGGTTTCGGAGCTGAGCGCGCGCGATGCCGCCAATCTGGTCGCGGCCATGTTCACCGCCGGTTATGACCGCGGCGCGGCGCAATGGTCGCGGCTTGCGGCGCAGGCGGACGGTGACGGCGCGGCCGACCTTTGGGCCTTGCTGGCGGTCGGTGCGCCGAGCGCGGTGGTGGAGATCGGGTCGGGACGGGTTTCCTCCTTCGCCAAGGATGCCAATCCCCACAAGGCGCAGATGCTGATCGCAGCGCTGGCGGGACTGTCGCGGCTCAATGCGCAGGACGGTGCGGCGCTGGCGCAGGATTATGGTTTCGATCTGGCTGCCGCCAGCCGCTGGTCGCGCGCCATCGATGCGGCGGCCGGCCGGGGCGAGAAGGGCAGCGTCGCGCTGCTGGCGGCGGTCGGCATGCAGACCGCCGACTGGAACCGGCTCCCGGCCTTCCACCTCTACCACATCGTCGCGGCACTGCATCGGGTCGGGCTTGACCCCGAAGCCCGGATGATCGCCGCGGAGGCGATGACGCGGCTCTGATGGGAGAGGATGCCGCGCTTATCGACCGCTTTCTGGAAATGATGGCGGCCGAACGGGGTGCCTCGCGCAACACGCTGCTGGCCTATCGCGCGGACCTGCAGGGGGCGGCGGACCTTGTCGGCGGCCTGGCGGTCGCCACCAAGGATGGCCTGGCGGAACTGGCGACGGCCTGGGCGGAACTGGCGGCCTCTTCCGTCGCCCGCAAGTCTTCCGCCCTGCGCGCCTTCTACGCCTTTCTGGAGGAGGAGGGGCTGCGCGCCGACAATCCTTCCGCTGCCCTGCCGCGTCCCGTCACCCGCCGGCCGCTGCCCAAGATCCTTTCGACGGGCGAAGTCGAATCCCTGTTCGCCCTGATCGCGGCGAAGCTGGCTGTCGAGCATCCCGCGCCGCTGGACCTGCGGCTGTCCGCGCTGATCGAGCTGCTTTACGGATCGGGGCTGCGGGCGACGGAACTGGTGTCGCTGCCGCGCCGCGCCCTGGCATCCGACCGGCCCTTCCTGATCCTGAGGGGGAAGGGCGGGCGCGAGCGGCTGGTGCCGATTTCAGACCGCGCCCGCGCCGCCGTGGCGGCCTGGCTGCCGCATGTTCCGGCCGACAGCCCCTGGCTCTTTCCGTCGGGCAAGAGCCATGTCAGCCGGATCCGCCTCTATCAGATGGTGAAGGCGCTGGCCGCCGCTGCCGGCATCGCGCCGGATCGGGTCAGCCCCCATGTGCTGCGCCATGCCTTCGCCACGCATTTGCTGGAAGGCGGGGCGGACCTGCGCGCGCTGCAATCCATGCTGGGCCATGCCGACATCGGCACCACGCAAATCTATACCCATGTCGACAGCCGCAGGCTGGTCGAACTGGTCAACAGCCGCCATCCGCTGGCTTCCATGACGCATCGGCGCGTTGACGGCGAAGCGTCTGCGCCCTAACGCCATGCCCATGGTTAGTTTTCTCGAATTCGAAAAGCCGATTGCCGAACTGGAAGCGCGCATCATCGAATTGCGCGCGACCGCCAATGCGGGCGACATCGACATCAGCGGCGAGATCGACAAGCTGGAGCAGCGCGCCTCCAAAATGCTGGTCGACACCTATGCGAAGCTGTCGCCCTGGCAGAAGACGCAGGTCGCCCGCCATCCCGACCGTCCGCATTTCAAGGATTATGTCGCGGGCATGTTCGACAATTTCATGCCCCTGGCCGGCGACCGCGCCTTTGCCGACGATCAGGCGATCATCGGCGGCTTCGCTACGCTGGGCGAGCGGCGCGTGATGGTGATCGGCCATGAGAAGGGGGACGATACCGCAAGCCGCGTCCGCCATAATTTCGGCATGGCCAAGCCGGAGGGCTATCGCAAGGCGATCCGCCTGATGCAGCTGGCCGACCGTTTCGGCCTGCCGGTGGTGACGCTGGTCGATACGTCGGGCGCTTTCCCCGGCGTGCAGGCGGAGGAGCGCGGTCAGGCGGAGGCGATCGCCCGTTCGACGGAACAATGCCTGGCGCTGGGGGTGCCGATGGTGGCCGCCGTGGTGGGTGAGGGCGGCTCCGGCGGTGCGGTGGCGCTGGCGGCGGCCAATCGCGTGCTGATGTTCGAACATGCCGTCTATTCGGTGATCTCTCCCGAAGGTTGCGCCTCCATCCTCTGGCGCACGGCGGAAAAGGCAAGCGACGCCGCGACCGCCATGCAGGTGACGGCGCAGCATCTGAAGGCGCTTGGCGTCATCGACCGGATCGTGCCGGAGCCGGTCGGCGGCGCCCATCGCGAGCCGGTGCAGGCCATCGCCAATCTGGGCGCGGCGATCGGGGAGGAACTGGATTCGCTCTCGGGTCTTGGCGGCGATGCGCTGCGTACCGATCGCGCCGACAAGTTTCTGGCGATAGGCGTCTGACCGCGCGATCCTCTGTTTCGGGGAACATCCGCCTGCTATTGCTCGTTACGCGAAGGTAACAGGGGTAGCAGGAGGCGCCGTGAAACGAACATCATCTCTGGCTGTCGCCGGGCTGGGCCTGATCGTCCTGACGGCCGCGCCGTCCGCAGACGGCCAGCAGCGGGCGATCCGTACGGTTTCGTCGATCAGTCCGCAGGAAAAGGAAGCGGGCGCCAAGCAGCATCCCCAGCTTCTCAACGAATTTGGCGGCGCCTATGCCGGGCCGCAGGCGAAATATGTGGAGGGCGTGGGCCGACGCATCGCGGTCCAGTCCGGCCTGTCCAATGCGCAGGGGGACTTCACCGTCACCCTGCTCAATTCGCCGGTGAACAACGCCTTCGCCATTCCCGGCGGCTATGTCTATGTGACGCGCCAGCTCATGGCGCTGATGAATGACGAGGCGGAGCTGGCCGGCGTGCTCGGTCATGAGATCGGCCATGTCGCGGCGCAGCATGGCCAGAGGCGGCAGCAGGCGGCGCAGCGCAACGCCATTGGCGGTACCCTGTTGCAGGTGCTGACGGGCGCTCTGCTGGGCGATTCGGCGCTCACCGGCATGTTGCAGAAGGGGATTGGACAAGGCAGCCAGTTGCTGACGCTCAAATTCTCGCGCAGCCAGGAATATGAGGCGGACGATCTGGGTATCCGCTATCTTGCATCGGGCGGTTACGATCCCAAGGCCCTGTCATCCATGCTGGCCTCGCTCGCGGCGCAGAGCAGCCTGGATGCCCGGGTCACCGGCAGTTCCCGTTCGGTGCCGGAATGGGCAAGCACCCATCCCGACCCCGCCTCGCGCGTTGGCCGCGCGTCACGCAATGCAGCCGGCAGCGGCTCCACCAGCACGGTCCGCAACCGGGACGCGTTCCTGAACGCCCTCAACGGCGTTCTCTATGGCGACGATCCGAAACAGGGCGTGATCGAGGGCAGCCGCTTCCGCCATCCCGATTTGCGGGTCAGCTTCACCGCGCCATTGGGCTTCGGCATGGAAAATGGCGCGAGCGCCGTCAGCGTCGTGGGGTCGGGCGGCCAGGCGCAGTTCAGCGCCGCACCCTATTCGGGCGATCTGTCCGTCTATATCGACTCAGTGTTCGCGAAGCTGGGCGGCGGCAATGGCGACGTTCCGGCCGGAGAGGTGCGGCGCACCACCGTCAACGGCCTGCCCGCAGCCTGGCGCACCGTTCGCGCCAGCACCCAGTCCAGCCAGGTGGATGCGACGGTTTTCGCTTATGATTTCGGCGGCGGGAAAGCCTATCATTTCCTGCTGCTGACGGCGGCGGGGCAGGGGATCGGTCCCTTTTCCCCCATGGTGCAGTCGGTACAACGTCTTTCGGCCCAGGACGCGGCGGCGATCAAGCCTCGGCGGGTCGATGTCGTGACTGTAAAGGCTGGCGACACCGTCCAGTCCCTCGCCAAACGCATGGCCTATACGGATTATCCGCTGGACCGGTTCCTGACGATCAACGCCCTGACGGCGAATAGCGTGCTGCGTCCCGGGCAGCGGGTCAAGATCGTGACCTGGTGAAGTTGGGCGCAATGAAAAGGGCGACGGAATTGCTTCCGTCGCCCTTTTTTCGTCAATGTGGTTCGAGCTTACTTCAGGTTGCCCGAAACATTGTTGAAGGTGTTGCCGAGCTTGCCGCCCAGGCTGGTCATGGCGCCGATGGCGGCGACAGCGATGAGCGCGGCGATCAGGCCATATTCAATGGCGGTCGCACCCTTTTCATTCTTCATCATCTTGCGGATGAACTGCATTGGAAGTCTCCTTGCGTCAAATTTCACGTTTAACTACCCGGCCGCCCCCCGCTTGGAATGAAGGTCAGCTTGGGACGGTGTAGAGAGTGCGGGTTGATAAAGATTTAATGGAGCGCAGCAGGTGTCAGACATAAATGGTTAATGCGCCAGGACTTCCGTCGCGACATTGTTCCACATGCCGATGGTCTTGTTGGCGACGTTGGACAGGGCACTGACTATGGCCAGGCAGATGAGGGCGAGGATCAACCCATATTCCACCGCCGTCGCTCCGCGCTGGCAGTAGATCAGCTTCCAGAAGCTGAAATTTTTGAATAATGCCCGCATGCCGCACCCCATTTACACACAGCCCCGGATGCCCTTGTAAAAGGGGCAGAGTTAACAAACCCCTCAAGCGGAACCATTATGACGATAATTTCTCCTCTGCTGGTGGTCGCCGCCGCCCTGGTCGACGCGGATGGCCGGGTGCTGTTGCAGCAGCGGCCGCCAGGCAAGCCGATGGCGTATCTCTGGGAGTTTCCCGGTGGCAAGGTCGAGCCGGGGGAAGCGCCTGAAACCGCGCTGATCCGGGAACTGGAGGAGGAATTGGGCATTCGCACCCATGCGAGCTGCCTGGCACCCGCGACCTTCGCGAGCGAGCCGCTGGGCGACCGCCATCTGCTGCTGCTGCTCTATGTCTGCCGCAAGTGGCAAGGAATAGCGGAAGCGCGTCATGCGACCGCGCTGCAATGGGTCAGGCCGGCGCAAATGTATGCGCTGGAGATGCCGCCGGCCGACCTGCCGCTGATCGGTTTGCTCGATTCGCTGATTTAAATGGGCTGAATGACGCCTGCTTCCGTCTTCGCATGAGCACAATGTCATTCCCACCGCTGATCCGAAGCGTCAGTGGCGGGGCAGGCATGCCGGATAGGCCCGCCCGCCCGTGATCCCTTATTCTTCCGCAGCCTTGCTCTGCAGCTGGATATAGTTCTGGATGCCCATGCGCTCGATCATCTCGAACTGGGTTTCCAGCGTGTCGACATGCTCTTCCTCGCTTTCGAGGATATGCTGGAACAGATCCCGGCTCACATAGTCACGGATCGATTCGCAATAGGCGATGGCGTCCTTCAGCACCGGCAGGGCTTCATATTCCAACTCGAGGTCGGCTTTCAGGATTTCTTCCACCGTTTCCCCGATCTTCAGCCGGCCGAGCAACTGGAAGTTGGGCAGGCCGTCAAGGAACAGAATGCGCTCCGCCAGCTTGTCCGCATGCTTCATCTCATCGATGGATTCTTCATATTCGAACTTGGCCAGCTTCTCGATGCCCCAATGATTCAGCATGCGATAGTGGAGGAAATATTGATTGATCGCGGTCAGCTCGTTCTTGAGCACCTCGTTCAGATATTCGATAACCTTGGCGTCGCCCTTCATGGCGTTCTTCTCCGGCTGTAGGGGAAAGTGCCGGGATCATAAGCGTTCGGCTGGCGTTTGTTAATCCGCAAAGCCGCCGAAATCCGCCATTTTCTGCTACGCTATTGCGTCAGGTTCGCGTCAATCCGATGCGCCTGCTTCGCAATGGCTTCAAATGGAGGCGCGCTCCGCCGCGATGATCGTGCGGGCGAAGGGCACGCACTGGCCGCATTTCGGACGCCGGCCGAGGCGCGCATAGGCGCTGCAAGGGGTTGCGCAACCTTCACGGGCGACCTCTTTCAGGTCCTTTTCACGGATGGCATTGCAGACACAGACAACCATGCAAATCTCCTGAGGGGGAGATAGCGCAGATGATAATAGGTCGCAATAGGAATTCAGGCGCTGTTGCGAATCTTTTGCGTTTGGCCGCGGGCAAGGCTGCGCCACAGCCACTCCGCCGGGCCAAGGACGAATCGGCGTTTCCAGAGGGGCGACCAGATCAGCATCGTCGCCCATGCCGCGATCACGAACAGCGGCAGCCTGTGGTGCGGAACCTGGCCGAACAGTCCCAGTCCCCAGCCATAGAAGATCCCGCACATGATGAGGCTGCTGCCCAGATAGTTGCTGAGCGCCAGTCGGCCGACGGCCGCGATGCGCCCGGTCAACGATGCGGCAGGGTGGCGCGTGAACAGCCACAGGACCAGGGCCGCCCACCCGACGGCAAGCGGGATGCGGAAGGGGAAGGACCAGGCCAATACCGATCCCAATGCCGTGAGCGGAGCGAACCGGCTGGAAACGATCCACGCCGCCAGCGCCGCCATCGGAATCAGCCCGATCAGGAAGCAGTGCCGCGCCGTCCGCCAATATTGCTCCGCCTCCCATCGGCCGGTGAGGAAACCGCCCTTCAACATCGCCATGCCCAGCAGCATGAACCCCAGCGTATCGAATGCGACGAATGGCAGGGTCGTGAGCCACTGTCCGCCGAACAGGGCGACATGATGGACGAGGATGCCGCCATAGCCGCCGCGATAGACCCTATATTCGCCGCTGATGGCCGCGTGGTCCGGATCGGAAAGCGAAGCGACGAAATCGGCGAAACCCGCACTGACATGGCCGGGAGCATCGGGTGCGGCGGCGGCATGGCCCCAGGCATAGAGCGTGCCGATGAAGCCTGCGCAGATCAGGAAATGCGCCAGGAAGAAGAAAAAGGCCCATTTGACGAGCGCCAGCGGCTCCCTGCGCGCGAATGGCAGCGCCGCCAGCCCGACCAGCGCATAGATCATCAATATGTCGCCCCACCACAGCAGCAGGTAATGGGCAAGGCCGAAGACGAACAGCCAGCCGGCCCGGATCATCTGCGCCCGTCGTCCGTCGCGTCCGGCCATTTCCTCCCGGTCGATCAGCAGCAGCATCGACGCGCCGAACAGCATGGAGAACAGCGCCCGCATCTTGCCGTCCACCAACAGGAAGCTGACGGTCCAGAAGGCAATGTCTCCTGTCGACAGCGGCCCCGCCGCCGCGGGGTTGAAATAGGCCTGTTCGGGCAGGGCGAAGGCCGCGATGTTCATCCAGAGGATTCCCATGACCGCGCAGCCGCGCAGAACGTCCATGGCGGGAATCCGGGCGGAAAGGGCGGTCATCGGTCGGCGCGGTCCTTGAAAGACTGGAAAAGAGAGTGCGGCTCTGTCAATGCGACTAGCCATGAACGGCCACCGCAAGCAACGAATAAGCGACGCTTTCGGCGCGGCTGCGGGGCATTATGACGATCATGCCGGGCCGCAGCGGCTGGCCGCCGCGCTGGTGGCCGATCTTGCGCAGCGGCAGAGGCCTGACGGGGTCGGCCGGATATTGGAGATCGGCTGCGGCACGGGCTTTCTGACACGCGACATCCAGGCGCGCTGGCCGGGCGCCGAACTGGTGGTGACGGATCTGTCGCCGGACATGCTGGCCCGCGCCGCCACGGGCGGACTGGTTGCGGGCACTTTCCTGGCGATGGATGGGGAAGCGCCGATCTTCGACGGCGAATGGTTCGACCTCATTCTTTCCAGTCTGGCCTTTCAATGGTTCGACGATCTGGAAAGCGCGATCGCACGGTTGGCGGGATTGCTGCGCCCGGGGGGCAGCCTGCTTTTCTCGACCATGGGGCAGGGCAGCTTCGCCCGCTGGCGTTCGGCGCATCAGGCCGCCGGATTGAGGCCGGGCATTCCCGACTATCCTTCGCTACCCGCATTGCGGTCCATGCTGGCGCCCTATGAGGACGCCTTCGCCTTCGATGAGGAATATGCCCTGCCATGCGGCGGCGCAAAGGGTTTGATCGCCCATCTCAAGGGCATCGGCGCCGTGGTGCCAAGCGAGGGGAGAAAGCCGCTTCCTCCCCGCGACCTGCGCCGAGTCATGGCGGCCTTCGAAGAGGACGGCGGCGATGACGTCTATCAGATATTGTTCGGCCGGGTGACGCGCGCCGGTTAGAGCGTTTTCCAAGCAGATAGGATCATCGGCTGCTCTAGATACGGGGGCCTTCCGCCCTCAAGGACGCTTCCAGCGCCCTGAGCATCGGCGCTTCCCGCAGCCCCGCCGCTCGCGCGCCATAGAGAAGTCCGACATTCCTCCGCTCACCGAAATCCTTGAGCGCGACCCGCGCCATGCCCGGCCAGCGGTAGCTTTCGGGCATGACCGTTATGCCCAGCCCCGCCGCGACCATCTGCATCACGCGCTCGTCATTGGTCGAGCGCAAGGCGAAATGCGGGCGGACGCCGCGATCGACGAAATAGCGGCTGGTGGCGGAGAGCGCCTCGCAATGGCGGCGCACGATCATCGTTTCGGAGGCGAGTTCTTCGGCAGCCACCACGGCTCTCTCGGCCAGCGGATGGCCGGCGGCCATGGCGATGCCATAGCCTTCCTCTATAACCGATTGCGTCAGGAAGCGGTCCGCGCCCGGCCTGATCAGGGTGAGCGCCACGTCGATCCGCTCCGCGTCCAGGCGCCCCAGCAATTCCCGCTCGCTGCCGGGGATGATCTCGATCCTGCCTTCCTTGGCCATGGCGTGGTCTGCAACGGCGCGGGCGACCAGCTCGCCTGCTATGCTCAGCAGCACGCCGATGCGCAGCACCGGGGCCTGCTCCGCTTTTGCCCCCGCCAGTTCCGCCAGGTTGAATTCGCGCTCGATCCGCCGGGCATGGGTCAGCAGGCGGGCTCCGGCTTCGGTCAGTTCGACCCGCTGGTTGCTGCGCAGGAAAAGCGGAGCACCCACCGCCTGTTCCAGCTTGGAGATGCCCACGGACAAAGTAGGTTGCGACACCAGGCAGTGCGCGGCCGCGCGGGAGAAATTGCCATGGTCCACGACAGCCAGGAAATAGCGGAGCAAATAGCGTTCGATCATAGATAGAAACTATACACTATCCTGCGCCGTTTCAATTTTTCTTGGCGGTTGTTGAACGATAGGATGCGCGGCAAGGAGAGCTTGCCATGACTGATTTCGACTTCGCGCTGGGTGAAAATGCGGAGATGATCCGCGAGACGACCGCCCGTTTCGCCGCCGACCGCATCGCGCCTCTGGCCGCGGAAATCGACGCCAGGGATTGGTTCCCGCGCGACCTGTGGCCGGAAATGGGCGCGCTGGGCCTGCACGGCGTCACCGTGGAGGAAGGCGATGGCGGCCTTGGTCTCGGTTATCTGGAGCATGTGGTTGCGCAGGAGGAGGTGGCGCGGGCTTCCGCCTCCATAGGCCTCAGCTATGGCGCGCACTCCAATCTCTGCGTCAACCAGATCCGCCGCTGGGCCACGCCGGAGCAGAAGGCGCGCTATCTGCCCAAGCTGATCTCCGGCGAGCATGTCGGATCGCTCGCCATGTCGGAGGCGGGGGCGGGGTCGGACGTCGTCTCGATGAAGCTGCGCGCGGAGAAGCGCGGCGATCGCTATGTCCTCAATGGCACCAAATTCTGGATCACCAACGCCACTTATGCCGACACGCTTGTCGTCTATGCCAAGACCGGCGAAGGGTCGCGCGGCATCACCGCCTTCCTGATCGAGAAGGATTTCAAGGGCTTCTCCATCGGGCAGAAGATCGACAAGGTGGGCATGCGCGGATCGCCCACCGCCGAACTGGTCTTCGACGATTGCGAAGTGCCGGAGGAAAACATCATGGGCCCGCTCAACGGCGGCGTCGGCGTGCTGATGTCGGGCCTCGACTATGAGCGGGCGGTGCTGTCGGGCATCCAGCTCGGCATCATGCAGGCCTGTCTCGACGTGGTGCTGCCCTATGTGCGGGAGCGCAAGCAGTTCGGCCAGCCCATCGGCGCTTTCCAGCTCATGCAGGCCAAGGTCGCGGACATGTATGTCGCGCTCAATTCGGCGCGGGCCTATGTCTATGCCGTGGCGCAGGCCTGCGACCGGGGCAGGACGACCCGCTTCGACGCGGCGGGCGCGATCCTGCTGGCCAGCGAGAATGCGATGAAGGTCTCGCTCGAAGCCGTGCAGGCGCTGGGTGGGGCCGGCTATACGAAGGACTGGCCGGTCGAGCGCTACATGCGCGACGCCAAGCTGCTCGACATCGGGGCTGGGACGAACGAAATCCGCCGCATGCTGATCGGTCGCGAACTGATCGGCGTGTGAATGTGCCCCTGCCGTCCGAACTGGGCTCCTGCCTCCGCAAGAGCGGGCAACTCTCTCATGACCGCCCCACGAACAGGAAGCCCACCGCCGCCATGATGCAGAGGAAAGCGGCCAGATGGCGCCAGTGCAGCGGCTCGCCCAGCACCGTCACCATGAATCCGCCGAAGATCAGCAGCGCAATGGCCTCCTGCGCGATCTTGAGCTGGCCCGCGCTCCACCCATGGGCAAAGCCGATGCGGTTGGCGGGCACGGCGAAGCAATATTCGATGAAGGCAATGCCCCAACTGATCAGGATGACCGCGAAAAGGGGCTTATTCATCCCGCCTTTCAGGTGCCAATACCAGGCGGTGGTCATGAACAGGTTGGATATGGTGAGGAGCAGGATGGTAGGCATGGATGACCCCGGATATGCAACCGCAGGGCAGGGGAGCGCAAGAGCATGAGTGCGCCTGTTCTCGACACGAAGCTCTCGGCGGAGAGCGATGCCTTCCGCGCCAACGCCGCGCATAACCGGGCGCTGCGCGACGAACTGCACGCGAAAGTCGCGCAGGCCGCGCTCGGCGGCAGCGAAGCGGCGCGGGCCAAGCATGTGGCGCGCGGCAAGCTGCTGCCCCGCGACCGGGTGGAGCGGCTGCTCGATCCGGGCAGTCCGTTTCTGGAGATCGGCCAGCTCACCGCCAATGACATGTATCACGGCGAAGTGCCCGGCGCGGGCATGATCGCAGGGATCGGCCGGGTGTCGGGACGGCAGGTGATGATCGCCTGCAACGACGCCACGGTGAAGGGCGGCACCTATTATCCGCTGACCGTGAAGAAGCATCTCCGCGCGCAGGAGATCGCAATGGAGAATCGCCTCCCCTGCGTCTATCTGGTCGACAGCGGCGGCGCGAACCTGCCCAATCAGGCGGAGGTCTTTCCGGATCGCGAGCATTTCGGGCGCATCTTCTACAATCAGGCGCAGATGTCGGCGCGGGGCATCCCGCAGATCGCCTGCGTCATGGGAAGCTGCACGGCGGGCGGCGCCTATGTGCCCGCCATGTCGGACGAGACGGTGATCGTGCGCAACCAGGGCACGATCTTCCTCGCCGGGCCGCCGCTGGTGCAGGCCGCGACGGGCGAGGTCATTTCCGCCGAAGACCTGGGCGGCGCGGAAGTGCATGGCCGCCGCTCCGGCGTGGTCGATCATGTGGCGGAGAATGACGAACATGCGCTGACCATCGTGCGGGACATCGTCTCGACGCTGCAACCGGCGCCGGAGATCGACCTCAACCTGCGCGAGCCGAAAGCGCCGAAATACGACCCGGCGGAATTGTACGGCATCATCCCGCAAGATGTCCGCGCTCCCTATGACGTGCGCGAAGTGATCGCCCGCATCGTCGACGGCAGCGAATTTCACGAGTTCAAATCGCTCTACGGCACCACGCTCGTCTGCGGTTTCGCCCATATCTGGGGCATGCCGGTCGCGATCCTCGCGAACAACGGCGTGCTGTTCAGCGAGAGCGCGCAGAAGGGCGCGCATTTCATCGAACTGGCCTGTCAGCGGCGCATTCCGCTGCTGTTCCTCCAGAATATCTCCGGCTTCATGGTCGGCGGCAAATATGAGGCGGAGGGGATCGCCAAGCATGGCGCGAAGCTGGTGACCGCGGTCGCGACCGCCAGCGTGCCCAAGATCACCGTGCTGATCGGCGGCAGCTTCGGCGCGGGCAATTACGGCATGTGCGGCCGGGCCTACAGTCCGCGTTTCCTCTTCACCTGGCCCAACAGCCGCATCTCCGTGATGGGCGGCGAGCAGGCGGCGAGCGTGCTGGCGACCGTCCACCGCGACGCCGCGAAATGGACGCCTGACGAGGCGGAAGCCTTCAAGGCCCCGATCCGCCAGAAATATGAGGATGAGGGCAACCCCTATCACGCCACCGCGCGTCTGTGGGACGACGGCGTGATCGACCCCGCCCAGACCCGCGACGTGCTGGGCCTCGCCTTCGCCGCCACGCTCAACGCCCCGGTCGAGGAGGCGCCCCGCTTCGGGGTGTTCCGCATGTGAGCGGGCGGGACCAAATACCTCCCCGGAACGGGGAGGGGGACCAGCCAAAGGCTGGTGGAGGGGTGTTCTCGGCAACGACTGAAGCCATCCGCACGGCACGCAAAGAACGCCGCAGCGGCAATCTACCGGAAGTCGTCCTGTGGCGCGCCCTGAAGACACGCCCCGGCGGTTTCAAATTCCGGCGCCAGCATCCGATAGACCGCTACAGTCTCGACTTTGCCTGTCTGTCGGCACGACTGGCTATCGAAGTCGACGGCGAAGTCCATTCGCGCGGCCATCGGCCCGCCCGCGATCAGGACCGGGATGCTGCATTGGAACGGCTGGGCTTTCACACTCTCCGCATTCCCGCCCGCGATGTCCTTCAGAATCTGGACAATGTCGTCAAGGCGATCACAGCCGCCTGTGTTGCGCGCCAGCCCCTCCACCAGCCTGCGGCTG
Organism: Sphingobium sp. SA916; assembly: GCF_002894065.1. Taxonomy (NCBI): domain Bacteria; kingdom Pseudomonadati; phylum Pseudomonadota; class Alphaproteobacteria; order Sphingomonadales; family Sphingobiaceae; genus Sphingobium; species Sphingobium sp. SA916. The sequence continues at coordinate 8,873 of NZ_LXYF01000075.1, read as the reverse complement.
GTCCCCCTCCCCATATTGGGGAGGTATTTGGGAGTCTCTCATGATCCAATCCCTGCTCATAGCCAATCGCGGCGAGATCGCCTGCCGCATCATCCGCACCGCCCGGCGTCTCGGCATCCGCACCGTTGCGGTTTATTCCGACGCCGATGCGAAAGCGCTCCACGTCCGCGAAGCCGATGAAGCCGTGCATATCGGCCCATCCCCGGCGCGCGAATCCTATCTGATCGGTGACCGCATCATCGCCGCCGCCCAGGCGACCGGCGCCGAAGCGATCCACCCCGGCTACGGCTTCCTCTCGGAAAACGCCGCCTTCGCGCAGGCCGTCATCGACGCAGGCCTCATCTGGGTCGGTCCCAATCCCTCCAGCATCACCGCCATGGGCCTGAAGGACGCCGCCAAGACGCTGATGGCCGACGCGGGCGTGCCCGTCACCCCCGGCTATCTGGGCGAGGACCAGAGCGCAGAGCGCCTGCAAGCCGAAGCTGATGCCATCGGCTATCCCGTGCTCATAAAGGCGGTTGCAGGCGGCGGCGGCAAGGGCATGCGGCGCGTCGAAGCGGCGGCGGATTTTGCCGACGCGCTGCTTTCCTGCCAGCGGGAGGCGGCGTCCAGCTTCGGCAATGATCAGGTGCTGATCGAAAAATATATCCTCTCGCCCCGCCATATCGAAGTGCAGGTGTTCGGGGACAGCCACGGTCAGGTCGTGCACCTGTTCGAACGCGACTGCTCGCTCCAGCGCCGCCACCAGAAGGTGATCGAGGAAGCCCCCGCACCCGGCATGGAAGCCGCCACCCGCGAAGCCATTTGCGGCGCTGCGGTCCGGGCGGCGCAGGCGGTGGACTATGTCGGCGCGGGCACGATCGAGTTCATCGCGGACGCCAGCGAAGGCCTGCGCGCCGACCGCATCTGGTTCATGGAGATGAACACGCGCCTCCAGGTCGAGCATCCAGTGACGGAGGAGATTACCGGCGTCGATCTGGTCGAATGGCAACTCCGCGTGGCGAGCGGCGAACCGCTGCCGAAAAAGCAGGAGGAGCTGTCGATCAACGGCCATGCCATCGAGGCGCGGCTCTATGCCGAAGACCCTGCCAAAGGCTTCCTGCCCAGCCCCGGCAAGATCGACCGGCTGCTGTTCGACAACCGCGCCCGCGTGGAAACGGGCGTGGAGGAAGGCGATACCGTCAGTTCCTTCTACGACCCGATGATCGCCAAGGTCATCTGCCATGGCGAGGATCGGGAGGAAGCGCGGGGCGACCTGATCCGCTGGCTCGACAGCAGTTTTGTCGGGCCGCTGCACACCAACAAGCCGTTTTTGCACGCTTGCCTTTCCATGGCCGATTTTGCCGAGGGTCGCCTCGACACCGGCCTGATCGAGCGGCAGGGAGAGGCGCTGACAAGGATCGATGGCCCCTCAGGCAGAGTCCTTGCGGCGGCGGGCGAGCGATTCCGCAGGGACTGGCTCGCCCGGAGCGATTGGGACGATCGGTCCTTTCGCGACGGCTTGTTCGGCTTCCGCCTTAACGGACAGTCGAAGACCAAGGTCGACCTGTTCGTGGACAGCCGCCATGTCGTAGTGGAAGCGCAATCGGACGATCTGCGCACCGGTCTCTGCTCCGACATGGAGCGCGACGGCACGATCATCGTCACCGAAGCCGGGCAAAGCTGGTTCTTCAGCCAGACCCCGCCCGTCAAGGCAGGCGGCGCGGCCGCGTCCGACGGCGCGATCCTCTCCCCCATGCCGGGCCGCATCATCGCCGTCGCCGTGGCGCAGGGCGACAAGGTCGCCAAGGGCCAGAAGCTGGTCACACTGGAGGCGATGAAGATGGAGCATAGCCTGACGGCGCCCTTCGACGGCGTAGTGGCGGAACTGGACGCGTCCGAAGGCGGCCAGGTCAGCGAAGGCACGCTGCTGGTGCTGGTTGAGCGGGAGGATGGCTGATGGCGGGCCGCTATTATGACGAATGGCGGATTGGCGACCGGATGACCCATGACATCCGCCGCACGGTGACGGAAACCGACAATCTCCTCTTCTCGACCATGACCCACAACCCCCAGCCGCTGCATCTGGACGCTGAGGCCGCGAAAGCCTCGGAGTTCGGCCAGATCCTCGTCAACGGCACTTTCACCTTCGCGCTGATGGTGGGCCTGTCGGTGGGCGACACGACGCTGGGCACGCTGGTCGCCAATCTGGGCTATGACAAATTGGTCATGCCCAAGCCGGTCTTTATCGGCGACACGATGCGGGCGGACAGCGAAGTGACGGACCTCAAGGAAAGCCGTTCCCGCCCCGAAGCGGGGATCGTGACATTCACCCATCGGCTCTATAACCAGCGGGACGAAATCGTCTGCCAATGCCTGCGCATGGCGCTGCTGAAGAAGAGGCCCACATGAAGCTCCGTTCGCTGCTTTTCGTTCCCGCCGACCGCCCCGAACGCTTCGCCAAGGCGGCGGCCAGCGGCGCCGACGCCATCATCCTGGACCTGGAGGATTCGGTCGCGCCGGAGCGCAAGGCCTATGGGCGGGAGGCGATTGAGGAATGGCTGGCCTCGCCCCGCGACTGCGTGGCCTTCGTCCGGGTGAATCCGCTGGACGGCGATCACACCCGCGCCGACCTGGCCGCCGTGCTGCCCGCCTCGCCGGACGGGATCATGCTGCCCAAGGCGGAAGGCGTGGCCAGCATCCAGGCGCTGATCGCCCTGGCGGACGGCGCAAATGTGCCACCGATCCTGCCCATCGCGACCGAAACGCCCGCCGCCATTTTCGAGCTGGGCACGTTCCGGCAGGTGCGCGAGCGGCTGGCGGGCCTGACCTGGGGGGCGGAGGATCTGCCCGCCTCGGTCGGCGCGTCGACCTCCCGCGAGGAGGACGGCCGCTACACCGCGCCCTTCGAACTGGCGCGCAGCCTGACGCTGTTCGCCGCCCATGCAGCAGGCGTGCCAGCCATCGACACGGTCTTCCCCCAGATCGAGGCGACGGACGATCTCAACGCCTATATAGGAAGGGCGCGTCGCGATGGCTTCACCGGCATGATGGCGATCCATCCGGTACAGGTCGCCGCCATCAATGATGGCTTTACCCCCAGCGAGACCGAAATCGCCCGGGCGAGAGCGGTGATCGAGGCCTTCGCCGCCAATCCGGGTGCAGGGGTGCTGAAACTGGACGGCAAGATGATCGACCGTCCGCATCTGGTCCAGGCGCAGCGGGTGCTGGCCGCCGCCGAATGAAGAAGGGGCCCGGCCGGCGGCCGGACCCTCCCATTTTTACCGGTAACGGCCCTTTTCGAAGGTCGAGCCGCTTGCGCCGCTGAACCGGTCGCTCACATCGTCGTCCTGCGATCCGAACAGGGCCTGCTGCTCCCGCTCGGTGCGCCATGCGGTCTGCGCCTGTTCCGCCGTCTTTTCCAGCGTCACCTTCTGCGCGTCCACCGACCTGATCCAGGATGACGGGATCGAATGATGCATGCCGCCGGATTCCTGATCGCTCTTGGTCAGGATGATGCGGTCGCCGCGCAGCTTGTCGACCGTGCCGACATGCTCGCCGTCGCTGCCGACCACTTCCATATGCTCGCGGACCTGCTGGACCGCCTGGCGCTGCTCGCCGCGGCGGTTCCGCCAACTGCCGAACTCATTGTTGAAGCGTTCGCGATTCTCCCGCTGATATTCGGCATAGTCGCGGTCCAGCTCGTCGATCCGTTGCTGACGCCAGGCATAATAATTGGCGTCGTGATGCTCGCCATAATCATGGTTGGGGCCATAGGCGCGCACCCGATAGCCATGATCCTCGCTGCCGAAGCCGCTGCGTTCGCCGGCAAAGGGCGCATAGCCGCGATTGGGCAGGTAACGCGCCGAATTGGACGCAGAGGCATAGCCGATCCGGCTGCTCTGGTCCCGCGGATCGCCATAGGGCCGGTTGTAATAATCGTCATATTCGCGGCGACGCTCCGCCTCTTCGTCACCGAACCAGCTCCGGATCTCGTCGCCCGCGCGGTCGAAGAAGCCCCGTTCTTCCGGATCATAATCTTCGGGCGGGCGCCGGTTGCCCGATCCGCCATATCCCGATCCCGATCCGCCGAACTGGCCGCGCGTGCCATATCGATAGCTGCGGTCGTCCCGCCAGTCGCGCCGCGCACGGTAACGGTCGGAATCCCGGTCCCAGTCCGTCCAGTTACGATCGCCGTCACCATAGCGACGTCCGCCTTGGTAACCCATTGTCCGTCTCCTTGTCTGCTTTTTGCACGACGTCCTTTCGGGAGCGTCGTCACCGCACCAATGAGCATGCGGCCGCATCGTTCCGGGCGTTACGCAGGAGTAATGTTCCGCCTTGGCCCCGACAGAGCGGCTGCGCTGCGCGGTTCCGGGCCTGTTCGCGGCCGTCGCATTTTGCGCAAAAAGACCGTTGCATGGGCGCAATCGCTCGCTTATAGGCAGCGCTCCTTTACGGGGCCGTAGCTCAGCTGGGAGAGCGCGTCGTTCGCAATGACGAGGTCAGGGGTTCGATCCCCCTCGGCTCCACCATTTTCCATTGAAATTATTGGATTATTTTCCCCTTTTTGGGGCGGGCCTAAGTTGGGGCCTAATTTCAGCTTTTTTCTTGCGCTGCTGCCGGCGACCTCGGGTTTGATAACGGGCGGTGGCTTTTGCTCATCTTTGCTTGCTCCAAACCGCTTGTCGCCGCTCGTCGATCTTGGAAGCGAGCCGAGTTGATGCAGACTTGCGGCATGATCCCTAAGAGCATCGAAATCATAATCCGCGTGTCGGGGGTTCAAGTCCCTCCTCCGCTACCATTCCCTCACCCACCTCGAACGACGATTTTTGGCGGTTTTCCGCCGGTTTGAGGTGGTGAAAGAGGCGCGAATCGGACAAGCAGGCGACAGGCCCTTCAGGACAGATTTGGTCAGTTCGAGCCAGATTTGGACGCCCATTGTGCCGTTATTTGTGTCATCCTTTTATCGCCTCGCATTGCCGAGGTTACGATGGGAAAAGCCCAGCATTTCAGCACTTCTGTCATAGATGCCCAGTGCGAGGGCAAGCATCCCGACCCGTCGATGGCCGGACTCTGTGTCATCGTTAGTGGCACCGGCCGTAAGGTCTGGCAGTTTTGCCGCCGCATCGCGAAGTCAGGCCTGGTCATCACTCTGAAGCTTGGAGCGTATCCAGCCCACTCGATCGCGGCCGCTCGGCAGTGGGCTTCGGGTTTGAATGACGCAATCGAGCGAGGGGAGGACCCGCGCATCGGCATGCGACTCGAAAAAACAAAGGGACTTACGGTCTGCGACGCCTTGTACCTGGCGACCATGAAGCGCGGCGAGCGGAAAGCCCTTAAACCCCGCACTCTGGCGGACAAGGAGATCATCTTCGAGCGGGACATCAAGCCTCGGCTCGGCAGGAAGGTGCTTGTCGAACTCACTGAGGATGAATGCTGGGACGCAGTCTACGACAAAGCAAAGATGTCCAAAGATCGCGCCAACAAGATGGCGGGGGAGTTGAGCTGCTTTCTGCGCTGGTGCGCCGGGCGAGAGGGCAAAATGGCTGGGCTGGCGTTGCAGGCCCACCCTGCTGTAACGCTCAATTCCAACTGGTTCGCCACAGGCCCCAAGGCGAACAAGCGCTTTCTCAGCTCCGAGGAACTCGGATGGCCTCTCCAGGCCCTTGCGCCCGAGGCCCATTATTACCGCCGCGGCATTTTGCTCCTTCTCCTGACAGCGGCCCGCAGGAATGAGCTGTTCGGGGCGCCTGCTGCGGAGGTTTCCAATGGGGTGTGGACGCGGCCGCCTAGGCGCTCCAAAAATGGCGAAGAGAACATCGTCATGCTTGGGCCCTGGGGGCGGCAACTGATGCAGACCAACCATGAATGGCTCTTCCTTCGAGTCTCGTCGATGGGCCGCAGCTTTGTGGGTGGTTCAAGGTGCGCGATCGTATCCTTGATCGGATGAGGAAGCTTTCTGGTCAGGCAGTTCCCTCTTGGCATTTCCATGACCTTCGGCGGGCGTTTTGCTCTCATGCGCGAGGTATCGGTATCGACCGCGACATCGCAGAGCTGATGTTGAACCATAAGCGCAAGGGCATTGAGGGCGTTTATGACAAGAACCAGGAATTGGACCTCCGTGCGAGCGGGTTTGCCGCCTGGGAGCGCTTTCTCGCCAATGTTGCATCGGCAGTAGGGTTATCGACGCTTCTAGGCGTCCCGGGAGACGAGGAGGGTGTTGATTAGCTTGCGTGACACTCCGGCTCGACCTGATTCGTGGAACCGTCATGGAGGCCGATGAGAAAAATTCTTCTGCGGGGGCGCATTGGCCTTCGCTCAGGTGTCAATGATTTGGGAATGAAAGGGCTGCTTCCGGCGGCGCCTCTCCACGCTGTGCCGTGGTGAGGTGCCGCATAGGTGGTAGCCAGAAGAGGTGGTGCGCCACAGCCCACGGCGCCTCGTTCGTCTGCCTCTCGTATTAAGGGGGCGCCATTATGGCGACGAGCGAGTGAACGCGATCGGTGATCTGATAGCTGTTGAGTCTAGAATGAATCGGTTGATCCGTATTTGTTCGACAGGCGCATCTTCGAGGGAGGCAGAGGGGCGCCGTCGAAGGCCGCTGCTCGCGCCATGGCAGATAAATTTGGCTAAGAGTTTTATGCTCGATCGGCTCGCGTCCCCGGTAGCTATCGCTGATATTGCTTCAAATTGTCGGCTCTCGGTGAGCTACTTCGAGCGCGCCTTTGCGAATTCGGTTGGGGTCGCTCCCTACGCATGGTTGCTCGAACAGCGTCTCACGCGAGCAAAAAATATGCTGGGCGGCGCCGCAGTGCCGATTGCCCAGATTGCCCTTGATTGCGGCTTCGTTGATCAAGCTCATTTTACCAATACGTTCTCGCGAAAAATCGGCCTTACTCCTGGAAAATGGCGCAGTGAAAATTCGCCTGGGCGTCTCTAGCGGCAATGATCCCAAAGTTAGGCGTTACAGGAATGGGAAATCAGGCGCATAGTGTTGAGATTCCGATTTCAATACCGCCACAAGGATCAATGCGCCTGGAAGAATCGAACTCAGGAAACTTAAGGTTATCTGCCATTGGTTTACTCGGACCTTGCCTTGATGTCGGGTTTCGGCCTGTGGTGAAGAGTGGCAGGGGGCATTTCCGCTCTATTCTTCTCATCCGCTGCTACTTTCAGATCTCAGATGGAGCCGCATTGCCTGTCCGCGCACGAGGAGCCAATCGGGGAGAAGGATTTTTGATTTCAAGAACGTCACAGCGGTTGAAGTGAAAGTCGCGACGAATCATGGGCCTTAAGCGGGACGACCCTCATTCGAATCTTGATGGCACCGAACGTGAAGATCAGTCGGTCGCCGCGCTGGAGCTTCGAGGAGGGAATCTGCAGCCGGTGTCTGAACTGCTGCAACTTTTGACAGCGAATTACGCAGGCCTTCTGCACAGGTTGGCGGGCAAGTTCGGGTCGATCGATTTCGCTGCTGATACGCTGCATGACCTCTATGTTAAACTTCGAAGTGGCACGGTGACACATGAGGTGAGCAAGCCGAGTGCTTACCTATACCGGATGGCGGTGAATCAGGGTCTCAATAGCCTGCGCCGCGACCAACGCCTTATCTCAATTGATCGGTCCGCGCTTGAGAGCCTTGTTGATATGGCGCCCGACCCAGAAAGAATCGCAGCGGCCATTATGGAGCTCCGAAGTCTTTCACGAGAACTAGACAAGCTACCCGAGCAACGAAGGGTGATTTTTCTTCGGCGATGGAACGATGGCAGAGAAATAACTGCAATTGCAGAGGAGTTCGGTCTTCATCCCAGAACAGTTCAAAAAGAATTGGCACGAACAGAGATTTACTTAAGGAATTACTTCGGACGGAATGTGATTTAGGAGAGTTTTGCTATAATGCTCTGTTCTTCGACGAATGTTGATTTCACAGGTGATAATGCAGAGCGTTTTTAGGTTGGCGGCGTGGCTAGAGCATAATCCGATCTGATTGAATCAAGGGTCTTTTCTTAGACTGGAAAATCTGATTCATCATGTCAGCTGGACGAGGAGGCCAGCCTGGCATGACGAAGTCCATCTCTGAGGATTTGCGCTCGCGGGTGATTTTGGCGGTCGATGGCGGTTTGTCACGGCGCGCGGCAGCCGAGCGTTTTGGAGTTGCGGCGGCGAGCGCGGTTCGCTGGGTTCGCGAATGGCGAGAGACCGGATCGACACGGGCGAAGCCGCAGGGCGGCGACATGCGGTCACGGCGGATTGAAGCCCATCGCGATGTTATTCTCGGTGCGATCGAGGAGCAGGTGGACATCACGCTGGTTGAACTGGCCGAGATGCTGCGATCGGAGCATGGAGCCGTATTTGCACCGAGCACCATCTGGCGCTTCCTCGACCGTCACTCGATGACGGTCAAAAAAAACCGCGCACGCCAGGGAACAGGAGCGGCCCGACGTTCTCGCGCGGCGGCGCGCATGGTTCAAGGCCCAGCCTGATCTCAACCCCGAGCAGTTGGTGTTCATCGATGAAACCGGCGCGTCAACGAAGATGGCGCGTCTGCGCGGACGGGCAAGGCGCGGCATGCGATGCCGGTCGCCAATCCCGCACGCCCATTGGAAAACCACCACCTTCACCGGCGCGTTGCGCTTGACGGGGATGACCGCGCCCATGGTCCTGGACGGCCCCATGACAGGCGAATGGTTCGGGGCCTGTGCCCAGCAGGTTCTGGCCCCAACGCTGCGCCCCGGCGACATCGTTGCGAATTCCAATTGAAGCCGGCCAGGGATTGAACGAACTCGCTGACGCTCGACTGGCGCCTTGGGGCTGGCGGGAATGACCCCCTGGTGGGAGGATTTGGTTGCTGAAGACCAACCCCTCACCAGGAGTTCATCCCATGACAGATG